>DAOUBZ010000119.1:0-11277 GCA_034432515.1 Chloroflexaceae bacterium
GGCGGCGTAGCCGCCAGAACCACCGAACAACCCCTTTATCATTGACAGCGGGGGATTCTTTGTGATATAACATGCATAACGCGTCGCGTTATCATGCGCGTCCATTCCTCTTTCCCTCCGGGTATCCCATCTTTCCCATTTGCAGCATTGCGTGGTGTAATCCCGGAGACCGGATCGTCCCTGGATCCAGTCAGGGCGAGAGCGAGGGCGCCGCAGCACAACGGCGGCGTCGGCAAGCGACAGTGGCGTCGCTGGCCGGATGCAACGACTGGAGGATACCGATGGCCCCCGTCACGTTACCCCTCGCTGGCCTCTCACGCCTGTTCCACCAGGTCAAGTTGCCGGAGATGATGCGCTCACTCGGGAGCGTGAGTCCCCAGGAGCTTGGACTGCTGCTTAAAAGTATTACCAGCAAGCGCCGGCCCGAGCGCCTGCCGCCGATTAACAGCGATTTCTACGACATCAGCGATCTGCTGACCGAAGAGGAGCGGGCTGTGCAACGCGGCGTGCGCGCCTACATGGAGCAGCGCGTGCGTCCGATCATCGGCAGCTACTGGGAGCGAGGCGAATTTCCCCACGAACTGCTCCCCTCGTTTGCGGTCATGACCCGGGAGGTGCTCGGCGACCGGCTCCACGGCATCAGCGCCATCGGCCCGGTCATCGGCGGCATCCTTGCAATGGAACTGGCCCGGGTGGACGCCTCGATCTACACCTTCCTCGGTGTGCACTGGGGCCTGGCTATGGGCTCAATCGACCTCTTCGGCTCCGATGAGCAGAAGCAGCGCTGGCTGACGCCGATGCAGCGTTTCGAGCGCATCGGCACCTGGTCGCTCACCGAGCCCGAGGTCGGCTCGGCAACAGCGGCCGGGCTCACCACCACGGCCCGCCGCGACGAGCACGGCTGGGTGCTGAACGGCGCGAAGAAGTGGTGTGGCAACGCGCCCTTTGCCGATCTGAACATCGTCTTTGCCCGTGACCTGGGCGATAACCAGGTGAAGGGCTTCGTGGTCGAGCGCGGCACACCCGGGTATCACATCGAGAAGCTGGAGGGCAAGATCGCGCTGCGCGTGGTGCAGAACGCCGACATCCGCCTGGAGAACGTGCACGTGCCCGAGGCCAACCGGCTGCCGGGCGTGCATGGCTTCCGCGACGTGGCCCGGCAGCTAGGCATGGCCCGCGGCCATGTCGCCTGGGCGATGACCGGCGTGGCCATGGGCGCCTACGAGCGCACCCTGGACTACGCCAACAACCGCATCCAGTTCGGCCGGCCGATCACCGGCTTCCAGCTGGTCCAGCGGGGCCTGGTGCAGATGCTCGGCAATGTCACGGCGATGCAGACGATGTGCATGCGCCTGAGCCAGCTCCACGCCCGCGACGGCAAGATCAGCCAGGAGCGGGCCTCGCTGGCCAAGGCCTTCTGTGGCGACAAGATGCGCGAAACGGTGGCCATCGGGCGCAACATCCTCGGCGGCAACGGCATCCTGCTCGAACACGACGTGGCCCGCTTCTTCGCCGACGCGGAGGCGCTCTACTCCTACGAGGGCACCCACGAGATGAATACGCTGATCGTCGGACGCGCCGTGACCGGGATGAGCGCCTTCATCTGAGCGGGCGGGCGTGAGGCGAGAAGACGTGAGGCGAGGAGGCGATGGTGGGGTGACCGGGTGACACAGGGGCGTGACACCCGCCCCGTCGGGCCGAAGCATGCGCCCAGGTCCCCCTGCGGGCCAATGGCGCCATCCGGTGGCGCATGCTTCGGCCCGACCCCGCCACGGGGCGACGCGCGGACGCGAGGCGGCTGAGACAACGCGTCTTTTGCCGCATGCGCCCACATGTTCTGTCTGCCTCTGAACCCCCGACCGCCCCGGCTCACCCCGCCGCTGCCACCGCGATGTCCGCCCGGGTCCAGCTGGCTGGCTTGTGCTGCAGAGTCGCGACGATCTCGGCGCCGAGCATAGCCGCCTCGCGCAAGCGGGCCGGACTGACCCACTCGGCGGTGTCGGCGCGCGAGTGGTCGAAGGGCTGACGGGCGGCGGTCGTGAAGGCGACACTGGGCACGCCGCGGAGGGCAAAGATCGCGTGGTCGCTCTCGATCCATGGCGCGACCCAGACCACGCCGGGATAGCGAGCGATGAGCCCGCGCAGCGCCGCCTCGAAGGCTGGCGAGCCCGCGAGCAGGGTGATGCTGTTGGGCGCAAGCCACTGACCAACGCCGTCGAAGTTGAGCGTAGCGATGATCGACTCAAGATCAGCGCCGCGGCGACGGGCGTACTCCTCAGCGCCCGATGGCAGATACTCCTCGCCGTTGAAGGCCACCAGCTCCAGGCCGACATCGAGGTGATGGGCGCCTAACAACTCTGCCAGCGCAAGTAGCACCGCCACCCCAGCGGCATTGTCGGCGGCGCCTGGGGTATCGATCTTCGTATCGAAGTGAGCGCAGAGCACCACGTGCGGCGCGTCCGGCGCGCCACGGCGGCCAATGACGTTGCAGGCATTGCCCGTGCCGCGGCGTGCAGTGATCTGCAGATGAAGCGGGACACCAGGCTGGCGCACCAGGGCCAGCCCGACCTCGGCGGGCACCGTCGCGGAGGGGATGGCCAGCTCGGGGTCCTCGATCAGGCGGACGAGGGGTGGCCCGTGGCTCTGCACCGCCAGCACGGCGGCCGGTTGCCCCGCCTCCAGCGCGGCCACGATCGCCGTGTCAAGCTCGCCCTTGTACGGCCAGGCCCGCGGCGCGAGCGGCGCAGCCGCCAGCTGACCATAGAGCACCGCCACGCAGCCGGCAAGCCTGGCGGCCCGTAGCTCGGCAAGCGTGCCGGCGACCACCGCGGGCGCCTGCACGTCGCAGGATGGTGAGAAGGCGTTTGCCCCAACCTCGGCAGCATCGCCCGCAATCTCCAGCCTGGCGCCCAGATCCTCCCACGTCGGGCACTGGTACGGCTGCAGCTCAACCGCGAAGCCACAGGCGGCAAGCACCCGCTCGATGTAGCCGGCGACGACGCGGTTGGCGGCCGAGCCCGGCGGGCGCGGCCCGATCGTGCGACTGAGATAATCCAGGTGGGCGCTAAGCACCCGCTCGATGTGGCTCATTGGAGTATCCTCCTGATGGTGCCACTGTAGCAGGCGATGGCAGCGCCGTGCAGGAAGTACCGCTCACCAGGCGTGCAGGTACGTTAACCTCACGCGGTGGGGCTGCACACAGCAACTGGCGCGTGCCGTACAATGAGCACCATACGCTGGCAGAGGATGGCGCGCGCCAGCGGCCCGGTCGAAGGAGGTTTCCCGGATGGCTCCCGAGGGTATCGTACGTTTTGAGACGGCGGGCGGCGCCCGCATCTACCGGCTCCCGCTGCAGGTTTTTCCCAGCCTGCGCGCTTATGTCCACCTCGTGCTGGCCGGCGACTACGTCGCCCTGGTGGACACCGGCAGCGGCCAGGGGGTCAGCGATGCCGACCTGCGCGATGGCATGGAGCGCGTCCGCGACGAGTGGGGGGAACTGGTCGAGTGGAGCGACATCGACCGGATCGTGCTGACCCACGCCCATATCGACCACCATGGCGGCCTGAACATGGTGCGCAGCCTCACCGATGCGCCGCTGGCCGTGCATGAGCTCGATCGCCGGGTGATTGTGCACCACGAAGAGCGGCTGGCCCTGAGCCGCTTCCGCATGGGTGTCTTTCTGCGCCGGGCCGGCCTCGACGAGGCGCGCCGGGCGCGCATGCTGGCGATGTACAGTGGCGGCAAGAACCTCTTCCGCTCGCTGCCCGTGGACGACGTGCTGCACGACGGCGATCTGCTCGATGGCGTCTTTCGGGTGATCCACGTCCCCGGCCACTGCCCGGGCCAGGTCTGCCTGCTGATCGACGATGTGCTGCTCACCGCTGACCACGTGCTGCCCAACTTCTCGATCTTTCTGTCACCAGAGAGCCTCACCGCCTCCAACGGGGTGGATCACTTCCTGCTCTCGCTGCGCAAAGTGGCGGCGCTCAGCGGGGTCCGGCTCGGGCTTGGCGGCCACGATCGCCCGGTGCCCGACCTGGGCGCCGCGGTGGAGAAGATCGAGGCGACCCAGCGCCAGCGCATCCAGCGGGTCTACGAGGCCTGCGCTGAGGCCAGCACAATCGAGGAGTTGACCGCGCGGCTCTACCCCGCCGTCGGCGACTACGACGAACTGCTCGCGCTGCAGAAGGTTGGCGCCTATGTGGAGTATCTCGACCAGCGCGGCATGCTGGCGATCGCCAATCTCGACGAAGTGGCCCAGGACGACAATGTCGCGCCACGCTATGTCGCTGCCTGAAAGGGCACCAGCTCACCGGTCTCGTCGAGCGTCCAGGTCGTGCCGTCGCTGGCGACGATGCCGGTCTCCAGGCGCAAGCGCTCGGGCAGCGGGCGCGGCAGGGCCAGGATGCCGCCGCCAGGGGTATCGAGCAGCGTGAAGTCCAGCCGGCCACGCTCCGCCACATCGACGCGCACGCGCCAGCAGCCGTTCCACTCCCGGTAGAAGTCATAGTGGAGTTCGACCTCACCCAGCAGCCGGGTAAGCAGGTCGCTGATGCAGCGCCGGGCGATCGGCACGCGACGGCGCAGGTCGGTCAGCGGGACAGGGCGTTGCGGCTCGCTCATGGCTGTCATTCTCCCAGACAAGTCGTGACGTGCGATGAAAACACTGTGACGATGCCCCATTCTATCGCAAACCGGTCCGGTATCTGGGCCGGCGCCGCCAGCTTGGTGAAGAGAGCCACCCCCCGGGGCGTTCATCCCTTTCCTCACAGCAGGCCGTTGCCCTGCTAGCATGGGAGGCTGAGGGAGCGGACGTACGCGGCTGCCCGCGCGCGGGTGGTTAGCGTGGCCGTTTTCGCCCCCAGCAGCGTGGGGGGCCGTTCGCGTGTGCGAGCGGCCGGACTGCACTGTCGCAGACGATCTGAGGAGACGTGCGATGTTTGGGCTGCCACAGACCGCCCCTGGCGACACCAGCCTCGATCGGCTGCTGCACGCCTGGCAGGGCCGTTTCACCCTGGGCCTCTCGCCCACCTCGCTGATGCTGGCCTACCTGGACTGGCTCACCCACTTCGCCAACGCGCCGGGTAAGCAACAGGCCCTGCTCCAGCTTGGCTGGGCCCAGGCGCTGACGATGGGCCACTACGCCGCGATGGCCGCGCTCAACCCGCAGCTGCCGCCGGGCGAGCCGGAGGGACCGCAGGATCAGCGCTTTGTTGGCCCGGAGTGGGAACGCTGGCCGTTCAATGTGCTGGCCGAGGCCTTCCTGCTGTACCAGCAGTGGTGGCAGCAGGCTACCACGGGAGTGCCCGGCGTCTCGCGCCACCATGAGCAGGTAGTCACCTTCGGCGCGCGCCAGCTGCTCGATATGGTCGCGCCCAGCAACTTCCTGTTTAGCAATCCCGAGATCCTCCGCACCACGTTGCTCCAGGGCGGGGCAAACCTGGCCCAGGGCACGTTCAACGCCATCGAAGACTGGCAGCGCGCCATGGCAGGCAAGCGTCCGGTCGGCGCCGAGGCCTTCGTGCCGGGCCGTAATGTCGCTGTGACCCCGGGCAAGGTTGTCTACCGCAACCAGCTGATCGAACTCATCCAGTATGCGCCGACGACCAGCGAGGTGCAGGCCGAGCCCATGCTGATCATTCCGGCATGGATCATGAAGTACTACATCCTTGACCTCTCGCCCCACAACTCGCTGATCAAGTACCTGGTGGACCACGGCCATACGGTGTTTGCGATCTCCTGGAAGAATCCCGGTCCCGAAGATCGCGACCTGGGTATGAGCGATTACATCAGGCTCGGGGTGCTAGCGGCCCTGGAGGCGGTGCAGACGATCGTGCCGGGACGCAAGGTCCACACCACCGGCTATTGCCTCGGCGGCACCCTGCTGACGATCGTCGCTGCAGCCCTCGCCCGTGATAACGACGACCGCCTGCAGAGCCTGACCCTCTTCGCCGCGCAGACCGATTTCAAGGACGCCGGGGAGTTGACCCTGTTCATCGATGAGAGCCAGGTTGCCTATCTGAAAGACATTATGTGGACCCAGGGCTACCTGGACTCGAGCCAGATGGCCGGTGCGTTCCAACTCCTGCGCTCACAGGACCTGATCTGGTCGCGGCTGGTGCGCGAGTACCTGCTGGGCCGGCGCGAGCCGATGAACGATCTAATGGCCTGGAACGCCGATGGCACGCGCCTGCCCTACCGCATGCACTCCGAATATCTGATCCACTTCTTCCTGCACAACGACCTGTTCGAGGGACGCTACCGGGTCGATGGCCGGCCGATTGCCCTGAGTGACATCCGCGCGCCGGTATTTCTGGTGGCAACCCGCAAGGACCACGTCTCGCCCTGGCGCTCGGTCTACAAGCTGATGCTGCTCGAGGACACCGAGATGACCTTTGTGCTCGCCAGCGGCGGGCACAACGCGGGGATCATCAGCGAGCCGGGGCACCCCAACCGGAGCTACCAGATCGCGACGCATCACGCCACCGAGAAGTATATCGACCCGGAGACCTGGCAGGCGACGATGCCCACCAGGACGGGTTCGTGGTGGCCGGCCTGGATCGAATGGTTGGACGAGCGCTCCAGCGGGCTGGTGCCGCCACCGCCGATGGGCGCTCCGGAGCGGGGCTACCCACCGCTGGCCGAGGCGCCGGGCAGCTATGTGTTCGAGACGTGAACGACAACCCGTGGCCCCCCGCCAGTGGCATTGTGCTGGCGGGGGGCCTGAGCCGGCGGCTCGGCCAGGACAAGCGCCGGGTGAAGCTCTGGGGTACAGCGGGGCCCACCCTGCTGGAGCATAGCATCGCGCTGGTTGGCGCCCTCTGCGCCGATGTGGTGGTGGTGCTGAATGACCCGGAGCTGTTCCCCGGGCTCCCGGCGCGGATCGTCGGCGATGCCTACCCCGACGGCGGCGCGCTCGGCGGCATCTACAGCGGGCTGGCGGCCGCCCGCGAGCCCTACGCCCTCGTGGTCGCCTGCGACATGCCGCTGCTCAATCCGCGCCTGCTCGCCGCAATGCTGGCCCAGCCTCGCGACTACGACGTGCTGGTGCCCCGCGCGCACACGCCCGGTGTCACGCGCAACCGCCTGAGCGTCGAGCCACTGCACGCCATCTACAGCAAAGGCTGCCTCACACCGATGGGCACCGCGCTCGCGGGCGGGCAGCGCCAGATCGTCGCCTGCTTTGCCGGGCTGCGCGTCGTCTACCTGGAGCCGGAAGAACTCCGCCGCTACGATCCGGCGGGCCACGCGCTCCTCAACCTCAACACCCCGGCCGAACTGAAAGCCGCCCTGCGCATCATCCAGGGTGAGCGGCAGATTTGAGCCCGGTGACGAGTGCCGGGTGATGCGTGATGTTCTGCACGAAAACCCGCGCGACCATGACCATGCCGGCAACGGTCGTGCGCCCCCCGGGTGCCCGTAACAACGTTCGCGCCGTGGGATGCGGTGGCCACGGGAGCCGGGGGCGGCGACGGGGCCGCGATGGCGCGGGGATGCGATGGCGCGGAGACGCGGCATGCGGCCCCGGGGCGGTTGGGCGGCCACACGGGCCGGGGGCGGCGACGGTGCGCCGGGGGGGCGGCGACGGGGGACGGGGGGACGCGGCCAGTGCAAGAATATGCGTCATACCCCGTCGCAGCCACCAACACCATCGAACAAACACCAGGCGTGTTATACTGTGCCGAATCCCACGTGAAACTTCTGGCCAGCCGGGGTGTATTCACCAACGGTGCAGGCGACGCTTCTGCTGAGGTTGTATGGCGACACAACGGGCAGTCTATATCGGCACCGATTGCGGGGCCACCACCTCGAAGATTGGCGGCGTCTGGGGCGATGGCTCGCCGGTCTCGACCGACCTGATGCAACGGCCGACCAATGCTCAGCTCGGGCCGGCGGCGGTGGTTGCAGGCTGGGTTGAGGCGATCAGCAGCTACCTGGATGAGCATGGGCTCAGCTGGAGCGAGGTCGCCGGGGTCGGGATCGCCATCCCCGGGCCACGCCGCAGCTACGGTGTGCTTGAACGGGGCCCCAACCTGCCCGAGAGCTTCGTCGGCTTCGATGTGCACGGCGCGTTCAGCGCGGCGCTGGCAGCACGGGCCGGGCGGCCCATGCCCCTGGCGGTGGGCAACGACGGTAACATGGGCGGCGTCGCCGAGGCGCGCATGGTGCGGGGTAGCGGCCGCGGCACGGTGCTGATGCTCGCCCCCGGCTCCGGCCTGGGCGGCGCCTACATCGACGAGCGCGGCCTGCCGCTCGATGGCGACACGCTGGCCGGGATAGAGGCGGGCCATATGCCCGCGCCGCTGCACCTGCTCGGAGCGCGCCCCTACCCGTGTGGCTGCGGCCGGACCTGGGGCTGCTTCGAGGTCTACACCACGCTCGCCGGCCTGCCGATCCTGCTGGCCGAGAAGCTCGCCGAGCGGCCCGATCACCCCCTGGCCAGTTCGCCCCTCGAGCCGAGGGCCCAGGCGATGGCCCTGCGCAGCCTGGCCCAGCAGGGCGATGCGCTGGCCGGCGAGCTCTTCGACTTCCAGGCTCGCGCTCTGGGCCTGCACATCGCGAACCTGGCCATGGCGCTCGATCCGCGCTTCGTGGTGATCGGCGGGGGCCTGATGGACGCCGAGGCAACGACCGCCGCGTTCCGCGAGCGCTACCTGCGCACCGTCTGGGAGACTGCCCGGCCCTACCTCTGGCCGGCCCAGCAGGCCACCCTTCAGATCGTGCCGGCACGGCTCGGCGATCTCTCGCAGGCGATCGGGGCGGCCCTGGTGGCCCTGTACGAGGCGGGGACAACGCGGGCGTAGCTCGGGACTATGGCGCGATCGCCAGTGAGCGCACCACCAGCGGCGCCGCGGTGACAGGATGCAGCTGCAGCGCGGTGAGGCCGGCTTCGATCGGCAGAACAAGCTCGTGGCGCGCCTCGCTGCCAGCTAGTGGCAGCGTCGCATGGGCCTGGCCGTTGACGCTGATGTCCAGCTCGCCCGCAGCCGGGCTGTCCAGCAGCAGCACGAGCCTGATCTGCCGTGGCGTCGCGCTGTAGATCAGCAGCTCGGCCTCGTCGGCGATCTGGCGCTCGGGGCCGGCAGCGCCCACCACCACCGGCGACCAGCCCGCGCCGATGCCGAGGAAGGGCAACGGTGCGGCGGGCGGCATTACCCTGTAGGCCAGCACCGAACCGACCGCCTGCTGGTTGAGCGGCCCCATTGCCCGCAGCAAGCCCGAGGCGCTACGGGTATCGGAGTATTGTAGCGAGGAGTCCTGGATCTCTGGGGGCCTGCCGCCCGCCGCGGCTGATGCGACAGTCTTCAGGGTATTGTAACGCAACGCCCCACCGGCGCTATGCAGCATCAGGTAGCGAATATTGAAATAGCTGAACACACTGGCCGCGATCTCGGCCGGGTCCTGGGCGATGATGTCCGGCGCGGGCTGCGCATAGGCGAACATGCGGACGGTCGGGATCTGATCGACCAGCGGGTAGGGCAGCCGGCGCGAGGTATAGCCACCCACGAGGTACTTGCCGTGGGCCACCTGGTAGAGCATATACACCGGGCTGGTATTGTAGTAGAACGGTGACTCCAGGATCGCGTACTGCTCTGGGTCACGCCCGAGGGCTGCGTAGAGCGGTGGGATGTAGACCCGCACCAGTGGAAAGGGCGTGGTCAGGTTCTCGAGGGCTATCAGGCCAACCAGGCCGGCCAGCGCCAGGTTGGCGGCACGGCGCGGGTGCCGGGCGCGCCGCTCCAGCGCCGCAAAGCGACGCTGGGCACCCAGGGCGGCCAGGATGGCCAGCGCCAGCACGACATAGACCGCGAAGCGCAGCGGGTAGCGCGAGATCCTGACCAGGGGCAGTTCGTAGAGCACCGCCCCGGGCAGCGGGATGCCGGTGAACCAGCCGAGGATCTGCAGCTGCGGCCCCATAGCCAGGATGGCGAACAGCAGGGCGCTGAGCAGCCAGAAGCGCCCGCTGCGCCCCCGTAGCCCGAAACCCGCCAGCACCAGGCTCACCACCCCCAGGTAGACGGTCTTGTTCTGAATGTGTGTCTGGGACTTGTAGGCCTGCAGCTGCTCGGCGAACTGCCCCAGGAACGGGTGGATCTGGCTGGGGATGAAGAAATCAGCCAGGTCGGCCGAATGCTCGAGGCGAAAATTCACGCCGCCCTCGGTCTCGGCGGTGGGCACCTGGGCCGAGAAGCGGGCGGTGGGCACGGCAAGCGGCAGCACCAGTAGCAGCGCCAGTCCGGTGGCTGCGAGCACCGCCGGCGCGCCCGAGGCGAACAGGCGATCGCGGGCGCGACGCCAGCGCTGCGCGGCACCGGCGCCCTGGCCCGCTGCCGGCTGACGGGGGTGAAACAGCAGCACGGCACAGGCGTACCAGGCGCCCCAGATCAGCGTGAACAGCAGGTACTGCCAGTCGCTCAGCACGGTGAGCGCCATGAGCCCGCCGGCCAGCGTTACCCGCCCTACGCTAGGCGCCAGCGCAGCGCGCCGTAGCGCCAGCACCGCCAGCGGCAGGGGCCAGGCAGCCAGCATGTGTGTGTGGCTGCCCAACACCTGGGAGAGCAGGTAGCCGCTGTTGGCAAAGATCACCCCCGCTAGCAGCGCGGCTCGCCGGCGCGCCCCCGCGCCCTGATCCGTATCGGCCAGCACCGCGCGGGCCAGCAGATAGGTCGCGTAGCCGCTCATGGTCAGCGAGAACAGCACCACGAAGTTGTAGGCCACGATCAAGCCAAAGAGCGCATGGATCGGCAGGCTGATCAGAAAACTGATGGGATTGAGGGTCTGCAGCAGCAGACTGGCTCCGTGGGGATAGTAGAGGTAGGGCGTGAAGTAGGGCTGCGCGGCGGTGAGCAAGGCCTGGCGCAACCACCACATGTTCCACATGTTCTGCCAGGTATCGAAGCCATTGCCCGGGACGGCGGTGGTGACCTGGAGCGCCGTGGGCCAGGTCATGAGCAGCGCCAGGGCCAGGTAGAGCGCCAGGGGCAGCGCGTGATCGGTCAGCAGGGCGCGCCAGCGGACGGATGGGGTATTCAGCATATGACATGCGCCTGCCGGGCGGGGTGCAGCATAAGCCGCGGGGCCTTGCTCCCGAACGTTGGCATCGGCTCCTCCGGTGGATTATCCTGGCCTATTGTACACCCTCCCGCCCACCGCCCCCGTAGGGGCGGCCTGCGTGGCCGCCCCCGCCCCCCGTCTACCAGGGGTAGGTTTTTGGGGAGTTGCGCCCCCAGGCCCCACATACCCCACCCCCCTACCCCCTCCCCTGGTAGGGGAGGG
>DAOUBZ010000120.1:0-3194 GCA_034432515.1 Chloroflexaceae bacterium
TCAGCCGCAGGGCCGGCTGATCGCCGGGGAGGCGCTCGATCGGGGCCAGGGTGTAGAGCTCGGTGCCATGGCGCCAGAGCGTGCCGAGCCGTTCGGCGCCAGCTGCATCAGCCAAGACCTGGGGGTCGCGCAGGAATTCAAGGACAGCGGCACGGGGGGCGGGCAGTTCCAGATAGTCCGTATACGTAAGCCTCATCGGGGATCCGTCTAGCTAACGCAGCGCGTTTCACGGCCCGGCAGCGCGGCGCTGCAGCGTGCCGGGTCCGTGCATCAGCCGGGCGCCCTTGCCGCGACACGCAGGTTCGAGCCCGAGGTCAATGTCCGAGGCGTTCCACCATCCTGCGCTGGGCTCGTAGTTCGAGCGTCATATCCAGCGGGGCCAGCGAGGCGCTCGGGCCGTAGTGCCGCTGCAGGGCCAGGCTGATCAGGTGATCGGTGAGTTGTGGATTCTTCGGCAGCAGCGAGCCGTGCAGGTAGCAGCCGAAGGTATTGCGATAGATCGCCCCGCCGATCCCGTCTTCGCCGTTGTCGCCGTGGCCGATCAGCACCCGCCCGAGTGGGCGCACCCCTGGCCCGTGGTAGGTGCGGCCACTGTGGTTCTCAAAGCCGACCAGGCGGGTCGGCGGCGCTCCGCCAAGCTGTGCCTCAACCACGATGTTCCCGATCAGACGCTGCTTGCCGCCGATGGTGTGGATGTCCAGCGCGCCAAGGCCCGGCAGCCGTTCGCCGCTGTGCGTCAAAAAGTAGTGGCCGAGCAACTGGTAGCCGCCACAGATCGCCAGCAGCACCAGCCCGTCCTCGATCGCCGCGCGCAAGCCGGGACCCTGCCGCTCCAGCAGGTCGCTGGCGATCAGCGCCTGGCCGCTGTCCTGGCCACCGCCGAAGAATGCCAGGTCGATGCGCGCCCAGTCGATGTCGGCGCCCGGTTCGACCGGGATGACCGTGAGTGTGATCCCGCGCCAGGCGCAGCGCTGCTTCAGCGCGATCACGTTGCCACGGTCGCCATAGACGTTCATGTGCGAGCCATACAGATGGGCCAGGCTGAGCGTGTAGCTCATGGTCGTGCGCTGTAGTCTCCCTCGCCAACCCACTTGAAGGTTGTCAGCGCCTCCAGGCCCATCGGGCCCCGCCAGTGAAGCTTCTGGGTCGAGATAGCCACCTCGGCCCCCAGGCCGAACTGGCCGCCATCGTTGAAGCGGGTGCTGGCATTGACGAAGACGGCGCTGGCGTCCACCTCGGCCGTGAAACGGGCGGCCGCGGCGCGATCCGCAGTCAGGATCGCCTCAGTGTGACCGGAGCCGTGGGTCGCAATGAAGGCGATCGCTTCGTCCAGGCCGGAGACCATGTGGATGGAGAGGATCAGGCCGAGAAACTCGTTGCCAAAATCAGCGGGGCCGGCGGGAACGATGCGCCAGTTGCTGGCGCCCGGCTGGTCAGCCAGGATGGCCAGGCTCTCCCCGTCGCAGCGTAGCTCGACCCCGGCGGCGCACAGGCTGGCGGCCACCGCCGGCAGCAGTTGCGCGGCCACCTCCCGTTGCACCAGCAGCGTGTCGAGCGCGTTGCAAACGCTCGGGCGTTGCACCTTGGCGTTGAAGATCAGCGGCACGGCCCGCTCGAGGTCGGCACTGGCCTCTACGAACAGGTGCACCACCCCGATACCGCCGGTGATCACGGGGATGGTGGCGTGCTCGCGGCAGAATTGGTGCAGCCCGGCGCCGCCACGCGGGATGATCATATCGACGTAGCGGTCGAGCCGCAGCAGGCGGCGGACGATCGCGCGGTCGGGGTCGGTAATGCTCTGGATGGCATCGGCGGGCAGGCCGACCTGCTCAAGCGCGGCGCCAAGTGTGCTCGTGATCGCGGCCACACTGCGCGCGATGTCGCTTCCACCACGCAGAATGGCCGCGTTGCCGGTCTTCAGACAGATGCCGGCGATATCCACGGTGACGTTGGGCCGTGCCTCGTAGATCACGCCGACCACACCGAGCGGCGTGCGCCGCTTGTGCAGGTGGAGACCGTTGGGCAGGTCCACTGCATCAAACACGGTGCCCACCGGGTCGGGCAGGTCGGCGACGCTCCGTGTATCGGCGGCGATGGCGGCAAGGCGCGCGGGGGTGAGCAGCATGCGGTCGATCAGCGCGTCCGTGGTGCCGGCTGCCCGCGCCGCGGCCACGTCCTCTGCGTTGGCGGCGAGGATCGCCGCCTCGTCCTCGCGTAGGGCCGCGGCCATTGTGTGCAGCGCCTGGTCCTTCACTGCCGTCGGCAGCGTGGCCAGGATGCGCGCTGCCGCTCGCGCCCGCCGCCCGATCTGCTCCAGGTCCGTGCTCATGGCGCTCCTCTCTGCCACCTGGCGCTCCCACCGGGTTCCGCGGGAGCCCCTACTCATCACCCTCGCGTCGCTCGTAGCGCTGGCGCTCCTCGTTCAGCAAGCTCCGCGCGCGCTGCAACTGGCTAGCCATCTCGCCGCGGCGGTACGCTGCCAGCAGGGCCAGCACAGCCACCAGCACCAGCGCCAGCCCGAGCCCGACGCTCAGTTGCGTCAGCCAGGCGCCGCCGATCGTGAACAGGGTGAACAGGTTGGCGAGGGCGAACAGCACGAAGGCCAGCGCGCCGGCGGCAAAGGCCTGGCGCCGGCGCGTACCCTGGCCTGCACGCCAGGCCTGTTGCGCCAGCAGCAGTGCCAGTACGGCGATCAGGATGAGGCGCAGGATCTCCGGCAGCATATGGTCACCCCACGGACGATGGTCAGCCGTTCCAATTGTACCATCAATGCGGTGCTGCGCCGCCGCCTGACGCGCCTTTCAACCGGCGGGCCGAGATGCGTGCCATCCCTCTGGAACCGCCCGTCTGCAGGTCGTCGCCTGCCAGGTCAGCCGTGAGTTGAGCATAGAGGAAGGCGTGGCGCGCCCCTGATCGGCCCGGGCGCCCATCCTCCTGCGGCAGCGCCGCGCAACCCCAGCGGAGCCATTCGCTATCGGCTATCGGCTAGCGGCGATGTTAGCGCCGGCGCTGAAAGTGGATGAGGCCGTACTGCAACAGGCAGAGCAGCCCGCCGGCCAGCAGCAGCGCGGCGCCCCGCGCCCGCCATCCACGATCACCCACCCACAGATCGAGCAGCATCGCAACGACACCGATGCAGAGCCCCATGATGATCGCCTTGAGATAGACAGGCTCCACAGACCACTTGCTCCTAC
>DAOUBZ010000121.1:0-2034 GCA_034432515.1 Chloroflexaceae bacterium
AGTGAGGGGTTTCTACTGCATTAGGACGCCCTAGAACCTGCTTTTGCTTCGACTACTAACCTCCACTGTTCGGATATTGGAGAGCTTCTGAGGCTCACGAACCTATTGCACGCCAAAATAAGATGGTCGAGCACTTCGCAATCGTGGAGGGGCAGTTCGCGGATACGCATCAGCGGCCTCCCCTGTTCATGCGGTCGGAGATCCTGATCACGCGGAGGGCCAGGCCGAGACGGTGACCCAGCTGGATCAGGTGGGCGACCCGCTGGGCCGCCGAGGGGTTAGAGAGGACGAGGTCGGCGTACTGCTGCTCGAGGCGCTGGTGAGAGCGCTGCCCGCCTTGGCGGCCGTAGCTCGCGGCGTTTGTGCTGGTGAACCGTGCCATCTTCATGCCCTTCTGGTTCGCGACGAAACCTGGGCACACCGAACCAGCCGCGCAGGCGGCTGGTAGGCACTGGGACGCGATACGGGCAACGAGGGTGTGAGAGCGGAACCAGGTGCAGATGGCACCCTGGAGTCTATGGGAAGAGCCGCAGCTGCTCGGCCGTTTCGTGCGGAAGCGGGCTCGCGTCAGCCTCTGTAAGCAGTCCCTGGGCTGTGCCGGTCGCGCCTGCAGAAGCTTCCTGTGACCGGCGTACCTTCTGCACCAGGCGCCCGTCGGCGACAACCTGGAGCCAGCGTATGCCGCGGAGCGAGCAGGGATACCAGCGATGCTCGGTGATACTGCCGCTGCCCAGGTGCTGGGTGCGCCGGCCGAAGCGCTCTATCTCCCCAGCCTCGCCAACCCGGTAGTGCCCGCCGCGCTGCGTTCGCACGTAGAGCCAGGGCTGTGACGCTCGGTGTGACCTGGCCGGCTGAGGGAGGATGGAGGCGATGGTTGTCCCTTTCAGCAACTCCTCCTCACGCCGAAGTTCGCGGCGTTGACGTGGAGTCATCCCCAGATCGGCCAGGGGCGAGACGAAGCGGTAGGGGAGCAGATCGGCCGCGACGAGCAGTTCCCAGGCGCTGCCCTGGGTCCAGCTGTGCCTGCGCAGCTCTGGTGGAATGCGACGACGGGCCATGAGCTGTCCTTCTGGGTAAAGCCGGAGGCGCCAACCTGAGCCGGCGCCACTGATGCGATCACTCCTTCTGCGGGCGCGCGTTCAGAACAGCGGCAGCTGCTGCACCTCGGCATCGCTGTTCGCTGGTTTGTTGGTCTCCGTGCGCTGTAGCTGTCGTTGGGTGAGCACGTCGCCAAACAGGACGCGAGCATTGCTCGAGCTGTGAGACACCCCAATCGCGCCAACGAGCACTGGCGTCCCCTCAGCGTCTAGCCCTTCTGTCGCCATTAGCCCAGAGCAAGGCGGACCGAGCGGCTGGCGCCGCTCGATCTCCGCCTGGGCAGACAGCAAGCAGCCCCTCACTCGCGAGGCGCTGTGTCTGCCGGAGATCGCGCCGCCTGCGGCGTGATACCCTTGCGGTGATGAGCGGGCTGAGTGCCCTCTGCCATTTCCGTTGGCGCTCCAGGACGAGCGGAAAGCGGCTCACCAATCTTCCGCCGGCACCGTCACCACAGTGCGCTCGGCGACCTTGTCTTCCGTCGGCGTTGTCGGGCGCAGGTCGGGCTCCTGGTAGCCTGCACCGTTGCAGACGAGACAGCGGCTACGCTGGCGGCCATCACACTCCGGGCAGCGCGGGTCACCGCGACGGCGGGTAGCGGCGATCCGCTCGCGCTGAATGGCCGCACGCTCCTCGGGCAGGGCATGGCGCCACAGCCAGTCCAGGTACTCGCCGTGCAGCTCCTCCTCGCTCGGGGCGCCGTCCCAGGCCATCGGGTCGTCGTGTCGCATCACAGGCCCTCCCGGCTTACGCTTGCTGCATCACCGCCCTCGGTATACCCACGCAGCGTCCGGTCGTCGCGGAGCTTGGCTAGCGCCCCGGCGATGACCTGGCGGACGCGCTCACGGGTCATACCAATTACCTGTGAACATCCGGCATTGTCACCCCGAGCAGAGCGAGGGGTCTTGCGCGACCCGCTCAGATTCCTCGCTGCGCTCG
>DAOUBZ010000122.1:0-7239 GCA_034432515.1 Chloroflexaceae bacterium
TCGTCGGGCCGCGGGCCTCGGAGATGATCTCGCTCTTCACCCTGGCCATCCAGGAGGGCATCTCGCTCTACAAGCTCTACCGCGTCGTCTACCCCTACCCGACCTTCTCCAGCGGCATCCAGAAGGTGGCCGACGCCTTCCTGCGCGAGACCCTGACCGGCCTGCGCGGCGAGTTACTGGCCTTCCTGCGCCACCGCTGGGCGCGGCCCGCGCCCGCCGCCCCTGCCGCCCGGCCCACGCCCTCGCGGATCTGAGCGGGGACGGCGACTCGGCTCACTCTAGGCCCCAACCAGCACTTCGCTGGGGAAGCCGCGCTGCACGACGACGTGCCGCTCAACCGCGAAGCCGGCGGCTTCGAGCAGGCCAACGAGCTGGAGCGGGCGACAGCCGCCGAGGCGCCGCGGGTTCAGGCGGTAGGCCAGCTTCCAGCCCGCGACAAAGATCCAGCTCAGCAGGTCGGCGCCCTCGGTGAGCGAGACGAGCACGAGCCGGCCGCCCGGCCGCAGCACGCGGCGAAACTCGCTCAGCACCAGCGGAATCTCGGCGAGGGGGATGAGGTCGAGCATGTAGGCCGAGAAGAGCCGGTCGAACTGGCGGGAGGCGAACGGCAGGCGGGCCGCGTCGCCCTCGCAGAGCGGGGTGTCGGTGCGCTGGCGGGTGAGCTCAAGCATACCGCGCGACAGGTCGCAGCCCACCACCAGCCCCTCGGAGCCGCTCGCCCGCTGGAGAGCGGCGTGCTCCGCACCGGTACCCACGCCGACATGGAGCACGTGCTGGCCGACCTCGACCGCCAGCAACTCCAGGGCGAGGGCCTTCGCCCTGCCCTCAAAGCGGACCGCCCGATCCAGCCCCGCGCCGAGCCGGTCGTAGATCCGGCGCGCCTCGCCACGGGCGATGGTCTCTGCTATCATCGTCGGCTCATTCAAGGAATCACCCCTGTCTGACGACAGCTCAGTGCCGTTACACCTTCGCAAGAACGCTGTAAGCTTCGTCGGCTACCCTGCGGTCATGCCCAGTGTGAGCAATCTTACAGTTCGATCGGCGCAGCTCTGCTACGCTCCAACCACATCCCCAGTTGTGCTTCGCGTGCTGGTGTGGCGGGCAAGATCCGCGATACGCGGCGAGATTCGGGAGGGACTGTGGCAGACGCGCGAGAGCGGTACGACATCGCGATCATCGGCTCGGGCATCAGCGGCTCCAGCCTGGGCGCCATCCTGGCACGCCACGGGCTGCGGGTGGTCATCTTCGAGGCCGGGATCCACCCCAAGTTCGCCGTCGGCGAGTCGATGATCCTCGAGACCTCCGAGACCATGCGGGCCATGGCCGAGCTGTTCGACGTGCCGGAGCTCGCTTTCTTCAGCTCGGAGCACTTCCTGGCCCAGATCGGCACCTCCCACGGCGTCAAGCGCCACTTCAGCTTTCTCCACCACGAGGCGGGCCGCCCGCAGGACCTGCGCCATTCGCTGCAGGCCGTCATCCCCCAGCGCCCTCACGGCTACGAGCTGCACATCCACCGCCAGGACAGCGACTACCTGCTCACCTCGGTGGCCGTGCGCTACGGGGCCACGGTGCTTCAGGCCACCCCGGTCAAGGATATCACGCTCCGCGAGGACGGGGTGGAGGTGCTCACCGCTCAGGGTGCAACCTACCAGGCCGACTACATCGTGGACGCGGGCGGGATGCGCTCGCTGCTGGCCGAGAAGTTCGGCTGGCGCTCGCGCGAGCTGCAGGCCCACACCCGCACCATCTACACCCACATGGTCGACCTGCCCTGCTACAACCGGGTCGCGGCCAGCCACCAGGCCTACGGCATCCCCTTCCCGGTCTCCGAGGGCACCCTACACCACGTCTTCCACGGCGGCTGGCTCTGGGTCATCCCCTTCAACAATCACCCGGCCTCAACCAACCCGCTGGTGAGCGTCGGGCTCCAGCTCGACCCGCGCATCCACCCACCGCGTGAGGATCTCTCGCCCGAGGAGGAGTTCTTCAGCTTCGTCGCGCGCTTCCCGAGCATCGCGGCCCATTTCAAGGGCGCCCGCGCGGCGCGGGCCTGGACGCGCACCGGCCGGCTGCAGTACACCGCCACGCAGATCGTCGGCGAGCGCTTCTGCCTCCAGGGCCACGCCGCGGGCTTCATCGACCCGCTCTACTCGAAGGGCCTCTACACGACTCTGATGAGCACGGCGCTGCTGGCCCACCTGCTGCTCGACGCCCACCGCGACCGGGACTACAGCGCGGCGCGCTTCAGGCCTCTGGAGGAGCTGACCCTGCGCTACGTCGCCGCCCACGACCGGGTGGTGGCCAACTCCTACAAGTCCTGGTCGAACTACAAGCTCTGGTCGGTCTACAGCGTGCTCTGGCTCCTCGGCGCCTACACCGAGTACGTGAAACTGCTCAGCACGCGCGGGCGGTCGCGGAGCCGGGAAGAGTATTTCGCAACGGTGCAGACACTGCGGCTGGTGGGCGGCGGCTTTGGCGAGTTCAAGACGCTTGCGGACCGCATCGACGGCATCATCGAGGCGGTGGACCCCTGCGACGAGGCGGCGGTGGACGGGGCGGTGGCCGAGATCAGGTCGCTCTACGACACGACGCCCTGGGTGCCGTGGGCCTTCCGGCAAGTGCTCGCGGGCCGGAACCACCTGCCGCGCAACAAGCTGCGCCTGAGCCTGCTGCGCCAGAGCAGCGCCGGCTTCATGGGCGAGGGCGCCTTCCGGCGGCACTTCTTCGGCGACGCGACCATGGCCGAGGTCGCACGCTTCTTTGCCAGCGAGAGCGTGAAGTACTCGGCGTCGGCCCTGGCTCTGCGCAAGCGGCTCGGCTTCCGCAGGCGGCCCACTGCCCCCAGCCGGGCGCGGGTGTCACGTGGTTGAGGGGGGGCGCAGGCCGGGCGCGGGGCAGCGTCGCCTCGTTGTCCCGCCGCGGCTGCTCGTCATCCTGGGGGCCTGGGGGTTGGTGGTAGGTGCGCTCCAGCTCTACGCCTGGCGCGAGATGCTCACCCCCGCCGAGGTAGTGGGGCAGCTCGTGCTGGCCTGCCGGAGCGGGCCGGCCGGCCCGCTGCTCTTCATCGGCGTGGCCGCGCTCAGCCCGCTGCTGCTCGTGCCTGCGGCGCTCCTCGGCGGTCTGGCCGGGGCCTGCTTCGGCCCGGCGCTCGGCATCCTCTACACGCTGATCGGCTGCAATCTCTCGGCGCTGCTCACCTATGGCCTCGGGCGGCTCTCGCGGCAGGAACACGGCCGCCTGGCGCGGCTCTGCGCGCGCTACGGCCCGCGGCTCCAGCGCCGGCCGCTGCTCAGCGTGATCGTCCTGCGCCTGAGCTTTCTGCCCTACGACCCGGTCAACTACCTGGTGGGGCTGCTCCATGTGCGCCTCGGGCCGTTCTTGCTGGGGAATACCCTGGGGAGCCTGCCGGGCGTCGTCGCCATTGTGCTGGCCGGCAGCGCTGTGGGCAGCATAGGGGCGGGCGCTGCGCTCCTGAACCCCGCCATGCTGCTCGCCGCGCTTGGCCTGATGGCCGCGAGTGCGGCGCTGGCGGCTGTCCTGCGCCAGCGCTCCAACCGCGGCGTCTGAGCACCGGGTGTGTGATGGCGCTTCGGACCGTCACCCCCAAGCGTGCCGCTCCATCGCAGGAGCGGAGGGCGAGATGCAGCGAATGTGCACTGGCTCACAGTCGGCGGCTCACAGGCCGCCTACACTGCTGATGAAGAACAGCAGCAGTTGAACGAAAGAGGGCTCTCACGATGATCGACAAAGCCCTGCGCGTGCCGAAGGAGTCCGTGCTCGCCCCACTGGTACGGGGGCCGCTGCGCCGGCTCCACCCAACCGCGGTGACGGTCGCCGCCGCCGTCGTAGGCGTCGCCGCGGCGGTCGCGGCCTGGCAGGGCGCCTACCTGGCAGCTCTGGGGCTCTGGGCGGCGAACCGCGTCCTCGACGGGCTGGACGGCACGCTGGCGCGCATCACCGGCCAGCAGAGCGACCTCGGCGCCTACCTCGACATCGTGCTCGACCACGTCGTCTACGTCGCCGTACCCCTCGGCCTGGCCCTCGCGGCCGGCACGCCCGCGGCCTACCTGGCCTTGGCTTTGCTCTTGGCCAGCTTCTACATCAACGGCGCCAGCTGGATGTACCTCGCCGCGCTGCTGGAGAAGCGTAGCGCCGGCGCGCAGGCCCGCGGCGAGCTGACCACCGTGACTATGCCCGCAGGGCTGGTCGAGGGCGCTGAGACCGTGGTGCTGTTCACGCTCTTCCTGCTCTTCCCTGACGCGCTCGTCCCGCTCTTCTGGCTGATGGCCGCCCTGGTGCTGATCACCGCCGGCCAGCGTGTGGCGTGGGCCGCCCGAGCGCTTTAAGCGACACAAGGATCTTAGCTTTCATGGTTGACACGCAGACGACGCAGACGGCCGCCCCCCAGCGCGAGGGCTTCCTGGCCCGCCACTGGCAGAAGCTGGCCGCCGCCGCGATCTGGCTCACGCTCGCCGGCAGCTTCCTCGCCTACAGCCTGCTCACCGGCAGCTCGCCCACCGAGACGCTTCAGGACGTCGTCGACCTGCTACGCACGCCGCTCGGCCCGCTGCTCTACATCCTGATCTACACCCTCCGGCCGTTGGCCTTCTTCTCGGCCATCGTCGTCACCCTGCTGGGCGGCGCGATCTGGGGGCCGGTCTGGGGCACGCTGTTCGTGGTGATCGGCTCGAACATGTCGGCCACGCTAGCCTACAGCTTTGGGCGGGCCTTCGGCCAGGGCCTGCTGCCCGAGGGCGAGGCCGGGGCGAGCGACGGCTTCGTCAGCCGCTACGCCGAGCGCCTGCGGGCCAACGCTTTCAGCACCGTGCTGGTGATGCGGCTGATCTACCTGCCCTACGACCTGGTCAACTATCTGGCCGGCTTCCTGCGCGTGCCCTACCGGCCCTACATCCTGGCCTCGGTCCTCGGCTCGCTGCCGGGCACGCTGACGTTTGTGCTGGCCGGCGCCTCGCTCGACATCGACGACATCTTCGTCGGGAACTTCAGCATCTCGGCGATTAACCCATGGACGCTGGTGCTCTCAGCCGTGCTGTTCGTGGCCGGCCTCGTCATCTCGCGTCTGCTGCGGCGGCACGAGGGCGCCGCCTAACTCGCTTTCTAAAGGAGCTCGACACGATGCAGACTCTCCGTGGACACCTGGTTGCCCTGTTCGCCCTGCTGACCCTGGCACTCGCCGCGTGCGGCGGCCAGCCCGCCGCCCCCGCCGCCCCGACGGCCGCCCCGGAGGAGCCGGCAGCTGCCGCTCCTGCTGCATCCGCCTCGGGTGAGCTGAACGTGGACGACTGGGAGAGCGTCGTCGCCGCCGCCCGCGGGCAGACCGTAAACTGGTACCTCTGGGGCGGCTCGGAGAGCATCAACCGCTTCGTGGACGAGTTCTACGGCCAGGCCCTCCAGGAGCGCTACGGCATCACGCTGAACCGTGTGCCCCTGGCGGACACCGTCGACGCCGTCAACCAGGTGCTCAGCGAGAAGGAGGCCGGTGTCGAGCGCGGCGCGGTAGACGTGATCTGGATCAACGGTGAGAACTTCCTCTCGCTCAAGCAGGCCGACATGCTGCTCCCCGACTGGTCGCGCAAGCTACCCAACGCGCAGCTGGTGGACTGGGAGAACCCGGCGATCTACCTCGACTTCGGCGAGCCGGTCGAGGGCTACGAGAGCCCCTGGTCGTCGGCCCAGTTCCAGCTGATCTACGACTCGGCGCGCATGCCTGAGGACGAACTGCCGCGCTCCTACGCCGCGCTGCTGGAGTGGGCCAAGGCCAACCCCGGGCGCTTCACCTATATCGCCCCCGGGCCGGGCGCGTTCCAGGGCACGCGCTTCGTCAAGGGCGCCCTGTTCGAGCTGAGCGGCGACGCGAAGCAGTGGCTCGCCTACGAGGAGGATATCTGGGCCGAGCACGCGCCGAAGCTCTGGGCCTACCTCAACGAGCTCAAGCCCTATCTCTGGCGCGGCGGCGAGACCTACCCCAAGGACGAGAACGAGCTGCATGCCCTGTTCGCCAACGGCGAGGTGGACTTCAGCATCACCCAGGCGATCGCTGGCGCCGGCCCGCTGATCGCCGAGGGGCTGGTGCCCGAGACGGCGCGGGCCTTCGTCTTCGACGACTACATGATCGGCGACTTCAACTACCTGGCCATCCCGAAGAACGCCTCGAACCAGGCCGCCGCCCTGGTGCTGGCGAACCTGATCCTGGAGCCCGAGCTGCAGGCCGCCCAGATCCTGCCCGAGAACGGCTTCGGCCTCGGCTACGCGATCGACGTGACCCGCGTGACCGACCCGGCCCAGCTCGATGCTCTGAAGGCTGCGCAAACTCAGCTCGGCGCGGCGGCCACCCCCGCCGAGGACCTCGCGGCATCGCTGGTCGGCGACTCGGCGGGCGCGTACCAGACGCTGGTGGAGGAGGGCTGGCGCCAGAACGTGCTGATCGGGCAGGGGCAGTGAGCCGAGCGCGCGAGACGACCGCCACGTGGCTGGCCCTGGCCCCGGCCCTCGCCGTGGTCGGGCTGCTCGTCGGGGCGAGCCTGGTTTACGGGGTGGCCCAGAGCCTCGGCGCCCTGCCCGTCGTCGGCGAGGCGCACCTGAGTCTCGACGCGTACCGGGGCCTGCTGTCCGGCGACGCGCCGGCCGCGCGGGAGTTCTGGCCGGCCCTCGCCTTCTCGCTCTGGGTGAGCGGGGCCTCGACCCTGCTGGCCGCACTCGGCGCGCTGCTCGTCGCCGCCGCCCTGACCGGGGGACGGCGGCAGCCTGCCGGGTCGACGCTGCTCGTGCTCAACCTGAACCTCGCCTTTCCGCACCTGGTCTGGGCCGTAGCCCTGGGGCTGCTGCTGGCCCAGAGCGGCCTGCTGGCGCGCATCGCCTACGCCCTCGGCCTGATCGACGCCCCTGCTGACTTCCCTGTACTGGTGCGCGACCGATACGGGCTGGGGATCATCCTGCACTATGTGAGCAAGGAGATCCCCTTCCTGGCGCTGATCGTCCTGGCCGTGCTGCGCACGCAGGGTGCCCAGTACAACCTGGTGGCCGAGAACCTCGGCGCCTCGCCCTGGCAGCGGCTACGCTTGGTGACCCTGCCGCTGGTGCTGCCGGCGCTCGCGGCGGGCTCGGCCCTGATCTTCGCCTTCGTCTTCGGGGCCTACGAGGTCCCGGCGCTGCTCGGCGTGCGTTACCCGCGTACCCTGGCGGTGCTGGCGCTGGAGTTCTTCGTCAACCCCGACCTGA
>DAOUBZ010000123.1:0-2011 GCA_034432515.1 Chloroflexaceae bacterium
GTGACGCTGGCCAGGGAGCACCCCTTCACCTTCCTCGACCACGCGCTGCGCCACGGCGACTCGCTGGTGGGGCTGACGCAGCGGCAGATCGCGGCCTTCCACTGGCAGGACGATGCCAAGCCGGTGCAGGAAGATTTCTACACCCGCGAGATCCGCGCCCAGGTCGAGCAGGCCGCCGCGCTGCGCGCCGAGATCCGCCACGCCGGCGAGGGGACGAGTGACGCGGCGCTGCGCGCGCTGTGGCACGACGCCGACCAGGCCCTGGCCCGCGTGCGCCTGTACGGCGACCTGGTGCTGGCCGCCTTCTTCGAGGAGGGAAAACCGAAGGAGCGCGAACGCCGGCGCATGGCCTACGCCGCCGAGGTGCTCGACGGCAGCGCCCACCAGCACCTCGCCCGCCTGGAGGAGTGGCGCCACGCCGACCTGCCGCTCGTGCCCTTCCACTGGGCGATCGAGTTCCCTGAGGTCTTCCAGCGCGCGAACCCGGGCTTCGACGCGGTGGTGGGCAACCCGCCGTTCGCGGGCAAGAACACGCTGGCCGAAAGCAACCCGCCCGGCTACCCCGACTGGCTCCAGCAACTCCACGAGGAGAGCCACGGCAACGCCGACCTGGTGGCCCACTTCTTCCGCCGCGCCTTTAACCTGATCCGGGATGGCGGAACTCTGGGGCTGATCGCCACCAATACGATCGCCCAGGGCGATACCCGCGCCACCGGGCTGCGCTGGATCTGCGCCCACGGCGGCACGATCTACGCGGCGCGCAAACGGGTGCCGTGGCCGGGGCTGGCGGCGGTGATCATGAGCGTGGTCCATGTTGCGAAAGGGCCTGACACATTCCGAGACGCCCCCCCGGTCACGCCGAGCGCCCCCCCGGTCACGCTGAGCCCTTCGGCTGCGCTCAGGGTAAACTCCGCGAAGCGTCCCGACGCCGGGACCCTGCGCGCCGCCTGCGCCTCCGCTCAGGGTGACATGCGCCCGGTGGGCTGACGCGGCGGACGCCGGGACCCTGCGCGCCGCCTGCGCCTCCGCTCAGGGTGACATGCGCAGAGCCATAGTCATAGAGCATTGTGCATACATCGCGAAGAGGACTAAATATGAAGAAGGCACATGGCCAACTCCGACGCGGACAACTCCTGACCACCTACGGCCCGGGGGCGCTCTTCGACCTGCCGCGCCACTCGGCGATCGTCGGCGGGCTGGACGCCTGGCCGAAGCCGGGTGAGCTCGAGGAGATCGTCGAGCCGCGCCTCTCACGCAAGCTCCAGCAGATCACCGGCGTAGTGCTGCCGAAGCTCTACGCCCCGCCCGCCACCGACGACACCCCCGGCGGAACGCCCCTCGGCATCGGCGTCTACCGCTTCCCCGAGTGGTTCGTGGTGCAGGAGGAGAGCACGCCCGGCGCCCGCGGTCGCTCGCGGCGCCTGGTGCAGCGCCTGGCCCTGGACCAGCGCAGCCGCTTCGAGGGCAAGCCGGTGGTCGCCACGCGCTTCGTGGCGGCCTGCTCCCACGGCCATATCGACGACCTCAACTGGCGCTACTTTGTCCACCGCGGCGGCAGCGACTGCCGCCGCCAGCTCTGGCTGGATGAGTTGGGCACAAGTGGCGACCTCGCCGACCTGGTTGTGCGCTGCGAGTGTGGCAAGCAGCGCAGCATGATCGAGGCGTCGAATCGCGACGCGCGCCCCCTCGGAATGTGCAAGGGACGGCGGCCCTGGCTGGGGCCAGACAGCGACGAAGCCTGCGGCGAGCCGTTACGCCTGCTGATCCGCACCGCCTCCAACGCCTACTTTCCCCAGGTGCTCACGGTGCTCTCGCTGCCCGAGCGCGACAGCGGCATCGACACGGTGGTGCAGGAGCTGTGGGACGATCTTAGCGCGGTGGAGGACGCCGGCGACCTGAAAGTCTTCAAAAAGAAGCCGGCAGTTGCCCAGAAGCTGAGTGCTTACACCGACGACGAGATCCTCGCGGCCATCGCCCGCAAGCAGAGCGGGGCGTTCCAGCCTGAAAAGCC
>DAOUBZ010000124.1:0-2489 GCA_034432515.1 Chloroflexaceae bacterium
AGGGCTTGAGCAACGTCTTTGGGGCAAGCCCCTGACCCCAGGTTTGCTCGTTGGTTTTGGCGGCTACGCCGCCAAAACCAACGAGCAAATACCTTATCGGGCGGCGTAGCCGCCCTACACCCCACCGCCGGAGGCGGAATTGCACAAGCCCGGTCACATCCCATCCGGTCACTTGACAAGTGACCGGATGGTGTTATAAATGAGCCTGTCCAGGCTCTTGTGACAAATTGCACCAGGTGTTGTGTAGTGCAAGGAAGGTCTCAATGAAGATGAACCTGCGGAAGCTCGCGTTCGGCATGATCCTGGGGCTTGCCTTTATCCTGGCTGCCTGCGGTGGCGGCGGTGGCGGCGGGACCCAGAGTACCACGGGTGGTGGCGGCAGCGCCGCTCCCGGCCCGGTGACCCTTCAGATCGGCTCGGATGGCGAGAATCTGGCCTTCGACAAGAAGACGCTCACCGTCAAGTCTGGCCAGGAGGTGACGCTCGAGTTCAAGAACAACTCGGTCGCCCAGCAGCACAACTGGGTCCTGATCAAGGGTGATGACGCGGTGGCAACCCAGATCGCCAACGATGGCCTCGTCGCAGGCCTCGAGGCCGATTACCTGCCCGCCGACCAGTCGAACATTATCGCCCACACCGGCGTCCTGGAAGGTGGCCAGACCGGCTCGGTGACCTTCACCGCCCCGGCGCCCGGCACCTACATCTATCTCTGCACGGTGCCCGGCCACTATCCGCTCATGCAGGGCAAGCTGACGGTCGAGTAAGTCGCTGGACGCGACGGAACGGCGCCCCCGGGTCGTGTACCCGGGGGCGCTTGTTTTGCTCACTGTGCTCCGCGCGGCCGACTCTGGTACACTGGAGGACGACGCCGTTCTATGCCCGAGAGCCGCTGACTATGATTTGCCTGTTGACTGATATTGCCGGCCCTTTTTACGATCCGAACCGGCCCTTCCGTAACTGGTCCACGCTGCCGTTCTACCAGCTGGATCTGCCGCAGCCGCCCTATGTCGATCGGCCGTTGCTCGAACGGGGGGTAGCCCGCGCTGAGGCCTACCTGGCGCAGGTTGCCGCTCAGGGTTACACCGGCGTGGTGATCGACAACCTGGCCCACCTGGTCAGCTTCGACGCGGCCCCGGAGCAGGTCTATGCCGCTGGCGACCCAAGCCGGCTGCGCGCGCTCGCCTATGGCGAGGCCTTCACACGGCTCTTTCGCGCGGCTGCAGCGCAGGGCATGGCAGTCTTCGTGACCAGCGACATGCAGTGGGCCACGCCGGGGCTGCGCCGCTACGCCGGGCGGCTGCACCCGGGCAACCGGCGTCTCGCCGCAGCCAACCGCTGGGCGCTGGAGGAGTTGTTTGCCCGCTTCCCCGAGGTGGGCGGCGTCTTCGTGCGTGTGGGCGAGGCCGGCGGCGCCCACGACCAGGGGCGCTGCTATACCGGGCATCTGCTCTACCGCACGGTCGCTGATCTGCGTCACCTGATCGATACGCTGCTGCCCGTGTGCGAGCGCCACGATCGCCTGCTCGTCGTGCGCACCTGGAGCCTTGGTATCGGCGACGTGGGCGATCTCCACTGGTCGGCCGAACGCTACCGCGCCGTGTTTAGCGGCTATCGCTCGCCGCATATGCTGGTCTCGCTCAAGTACGGCCCGTCGGATTTCTTCCGGCACCTGCCGCCAAACCCGACGCTGGGGCTGCCCGGGCCGGCGCAGATCGTCGAACTGCAGAACCGGCGCGAATACGAACTGTTCGGCATGGTGCCCAGTGGCATCGCCGCGCTGCACCGGCGCGTGCTCAGCCGGGCGCGCCATGCGGGCCAGACGGTCGGGGTGTGGGCCTGGAACAGCCTGGGGGGCTGGGGCGGCGGGCAGGCGGCGCTCGGCGAAGCGGGTTGGAGCCTGTGGACCGAGTTGAGCAGCGCGCTCACGGCGTTCCTCGCCGGCGACCCGGCGGGCGACGCTGCGGTGTTCGTACGGTCCTGGTGCGCCGCGCGTTTCACCGCAGTCGGCGCGCCGGAGCGGAGCTTTGCCGAGGCCGTCGCTACGTTCTACCTCGAGTCGGAGCAACTGATCGAGGATGGCTGGTACGTCGGCCCGCTGCGCGACGAGCCAGCCTCCATCGCGGGCATCGCCCTGCCGACCTTGCTCTGGGTCTGGTGGCTGCGCCCGACTGGCGCTCCGCTCATATGGGCCTGCCTGGCCGCGGCGGTTCCCAACCTCGCGGTATGCCTGGCCCAGAGCGGCGCCGCGCTCGAGCGTCTCGACCACCACGTGGCCCAACTGGCGGCGCTGGCCCCCTGCGAGCAGGCAGCGGCAGGCTTTGTAGTTGAGAGCGCGCGCTACATGCGGGCCTGCATCGCTATCGCCGTGGCGCTGCGCGAGTTGCTGCTGCCGGCCTTCGTGGCCGCGCACCGGGGCGACCGGGCCGGCTGGCAGGCCGCGATGGCGCGGCTCCCGGCCACGCATGGCGCTCTGGCGGCGCATCGGCTGG
>DAOUBZ010000125.1:0-13170 GCA_034432515.1 Chloroflexaceae bacterium
CGACACCGCCATCGCCGAGCGGGTGATCACCCGGCGCGCCAGCGCGCGCATCGCCCGCGCAGCCTTCGACCTGGCGCGCCGCCGCGCCACCGAGCTCGGGCGCCCCGGCCGGGTGACGATCGTGAACAAGGCCAATGTGCTGCGGGTCAGCGACGGGCTGTTCCGCGAGACGGTCCTGGCCGTCGCCGGTGATTACCCGGAGGTTGCCGTGGACGAGTTGCTGGTCGACGTGGCGGCCATGCACCTCGCCCAGGCGCCCGAGCGCTTCGACGTGCTGGTCACCACCAACCTTTTCGGCGACATTCTCTCCGATGTGGCCTGCATCCATGGCGGCGGGCTGGGCCTGGCCGCCTCCGCTAACCTCGGCGAGGGACGGGCGCTGTTCGAGCCGGTCCATGGTGCTGCGCCGGACATTGCCGGGCGCGGCGTGGCCAACCCGCTCGCCGCGATCGAGTGTGTGGCCATGCTGCTGACCTGGCGGGGCGCGACCGCACCCGCCGGGCGCCTGCGCGCTGCCATCGCCGCCGTGCTGCGCGCCGGCCCCTACACCCCCGACCTCGGCGGCAGCGCGACGACCGCCGAAGTGACTGCGGCTATCCTGACTCAGTTGCGGGGCGCGGCCCCGCTGAACGCATAACGCGCTGGAAAGGAACCCTGCCATGATCGCCACCTGCCCCGAATGTGCCGCCGAGATCACCCTGCCCGAAGATACCATGGAGAGTGAAATCATCGCCTGCCCCGAGTGTGGCGCCGAACTCGAGGTGGTAAGCCTCGACCCACCAGCCCTGGCCCTGGCGCCCGAAGTGGAGGAGGACTGGGGCGAGTAGGTGGTACATCCGGCAACTGACAAGGAGGCAGCGATGCGTATTGGCGTTCTCTGCTCGCGGATCCGCGCTGAAGAGAAGTTGCTCTTCAGCGAGATGGAGCGGCGCGGGCTGACGTTTGAGAAGATCGACGATCGGGAGCAGATCTTCGATCTGCACCAGCGCGAGTACCCGTTTGACGTGGTGCTCGAGCGGGCCATCCAGCACAGCCGTGCTCTCTATATGCTCAAGATCCTGAACGACGCCGGTGTGCCCACGGTCAATAGCTACCGGGTCGCCCTGACCTGTGGCGACAAGTTTCTCACCACCCAGGCCCTGGTGCACGCCGAGGTGCCGACGCCGGCCTGTCTGCTGGCCTTCACCCCCGAGAGCGCGCTCGAGGCCATGGAGCAACTCGGCTACCCGGTGGTGCTCAAGCCGGTGATTGGCTCCTGGGGACGGATGGTCAGCAAGATCAACGACCGCGATGCCGCCGAGGCCATCCTCGAACATCGCGATGTGCTGGGCAACTATCAGCACTCGATCTTCTACATCCAGGAGTACGTCGACAAGCCCGGGCGCGACATCCGCTCCTTCGTGGTCGGCGACGAGTGTATCGCGGCGATCTACCGGACCAGCGAGCACTGGATCACCAATACGGCGCGCGGCGGCGTCGCCAGTAACTGCCCGGTCAGCCCTGAACTGGCCGAGTTGAGCATCCGCGCGGCGCAGGCGGTCGGCGGCGGCGTGGTCGCCATCGATCTGCTCGAGACCCGCGACGGGCGCATGCTGGTCAATGAGGTCAACTACACCATGGAGTTCCGCAACTCGATCGAGACGACCGGGGTGGATATTCCGGCGCGGATGATCGACTACCTCCTGGAAGTCGGCCAGGGGCGATGACCGGGTGAGCGGGCGAGCGCAACGAACGTTCACCTTGTCACCCCCTCACCTGGTCACCTCTTGTCAGACGTAAGGGCACACACATGGCACTACGCGTGAGCATTGTCGGGGCCAGCGGCTACGTCGGGGGTGAACTGCTGCGCCTGCTGCTCTGGCACCCCCACGTGACGGTGGCGCAGGCCACCAGCGGACGCAACGCGGGTCGCTATCTGCATCAGGTGCACCCCAACTTGCGCGGGCGTTCCAACCTGCAGTTTGTGCATCCTGAACGGCTGGAGCCCTGCGATGTGCTGTTTCTGGCCCTGCCCCATGGCGAGGCGGCGCGGGCGATCGGGCGCTACCAGAGCCTGGCCACGACGATCATCGACTGCTCGGCCGACTTCCGGCTGACTGACCCGGCGGCCTACACCCGCTGGTACGGCGAGGCCCACCCCGCGCCGGAGTTGCTGGGCAGCTTCGTCTACGGGCTGCCCGAGGTGAGCCGCGCGGCGCTGCAGGGCGCGCAGCGCGCGAGTGGCGTGGGCTGCAACGCCACCGCCACCAACCTGGCGCTCCTGCCCCTGGTACGGGCGGGCCTGGTCGACTCGGACCAGCCGGTGATCGTTGAGGTCAAGGTCGGCTCCTCCGAGGGCGGAGCGACGGTCAGCGAGAGCAGCCACCACCCCGAGCGAGCGGGCGCGGTGCGCTCGTTTGCCCCGGTGGGCCATCGCCATACCGCCGAGGTTGAACAGGTGACCGGGCTGCGCAACGTGCACCTGTCGATCACGTCGGTGGAACTGGTGCGCGGCGCGCTGGCCACCGCCCACGTCTTCACCACGCGCCCACTGAGCGAGAAGGAGCTCTGGCAGGCCTACCGCAGCTTCGCGCGCGATGAGCCCTTTGTGCGCATCGTCAAGGAGCGCCAGGGCGTCTACCGCTTCCCCGAACCGAAGATCCTCGCCGGGAGCAACTATGCCGATCTGGGCTTCGCCCTCGATGCGGCCACGGGCCGGATCGTGAGCATCTGCGCCATCGACAACCTGATGAAGGGTGCTGCGGGCAGCGCCGTACAGTGCATGAACCTGATGTGCGGCCTTGAGGAGACGGCCGGCCTGCAGTTTCCCGGCCTGCATCCGGTATAGGCGGGCAGGGCCCACCTGTTGCCAATTGGTACAGCCTGTCACTATAATGGTGGCTGGCGCGCTTGCGTGCCCCATCACGCCACTGAAATCATACGTGCCGCTGCTCGCCCGGCCCTGCGCGAGGTGCAGAATGGGTCTGATCAAAAAAGTTGGTACCAGAGCCTACAGTGCCCCGCCCGACACGGCGAGCGCAAGCCAGCCGCCAGCCCCCGATGACGGGACAAGGACCATCGCGCCGGTGAGCTCCGCACCCGCCGATGCCGACACGCCCCGCGCCGCCCCCCTGCAGACGCTCGCCGCAGGTAGTGTGCTGCAGGGTCGCTACCAGATCGAAGAACCGATCGGTATCGGCGGTATGAGCGTGGTCTATCGCGGGCGCGACCTGCGCTTCAAAGACGTGGTGCGCTACTGTGCGGTCAAGGAGATGAGCCAGAGCGCGCCCGACTCGCATACCCGCCTGCTCAACTTGAAGAACTTCGAGCGTGAGGCCGGCCTGCTTGCCACGTTGCAGCATCCCGCCATCCCCAAGGTCTACGACTTCTTTGAGGAGGGCGGGCGCGTCTACCTGGTCCTGGAGTTGATCAGCGGCAAGGATATGGAGACGGTGCTCGAAGAGGCGGGCAAGCCGCTGGACGAACTGCGCGTGGCCCGCTGGGCCGTGCAGATCTGTGATGTGCTCAGCTACCTGCACGAGCACAAGCCCGAGACGATCGTCTTTCGCGACATGAAGCCGTCGAACATCATGGTGCTCGCCGACGATCGGGTGGTGCTGATCGACTTTGGCATCGCGCGCAACCTCAACCGCAGCGACCGCAAGGGCACCATGATCGGCACCGAGGGCTACTCACCGCCCGAGCAGTATCGCGGCATCGCCGAGCCCGCCGGCGATATCTACGCCCTCGGCGCCACCTTGCACCATCTGCTCACCAACACCGACCCGCGCCTGGAGACGCCGTTCACCTTCCAGGAGCGCCCGGTGCGCCAGCTCAACCCGCTCATCTCGCCCGAGATGGAGGCGGTGATCGTCAGGGCGCTCGAGTACGATATGACGGCCCGCTGGCAGAGCGCCGAGGAGATGAAGCGCGCGCTGCTCGCCGTGCCCGGGGTTGCCGGTGACGCCCCCGCACCCGGCCCCAGCGCGCCCGCCGTCGTCCGTGGGGCCGGGCGCAGCGAGTTGATCTGGAGCTTTGCCTGCGAGGACGAGATCCGCTCGTCGCCCTGCCTGGCCGGCGGGATGCTCTTTGTCGGCTCCTACGATACCAATCTCTACGCCCTGGATGCAGGCCGGGGCGAGTTCCGCTGGAAGTATGCCACCGAGGGCGGGATCAGCTCCTCGCCCGCCGTCTGGCAGGATAACGTCATGGTCGGCTCGGAGGACGGCGCCGTCTACTGCTGTGATATTCGCCGCGGCGGCCTGCGCTGGACATTCCGCACCGCCAAGGCGGTGCGCTCTTCGCCGCGCGTCGAGGACCGGGTGGTCTTCGTCGGCTCCGATGACCAGCACATCTACGCTATCGATGGCCTGCGCGGCACCCTGATCTGGAAGTATCGCACCTGGAACCCGATCCGCTCCTCGGCCTGCATCGTGGGCCAGACGGTCTTCATCGGCGGCGACGATGGCCATGTCTACTGCCTCGACGTGCGGAGCGGCGCGGTCAAGTGGAAGCAGCGCACCCAGCAGCCGGTGCGCTCCTCACCGGCCGCCGGCGAGGGCCTGATCTATGTCGGCTCGCTCGACCAGAACCTCTATGCGCTCGATGCCGAGGGCGGCTGGCCGGCCTGGCGCTTTCGCACTGGCCATTATGTAAACTCCTCGCCGTGCGTGGTCGGCACCCGGGTCTTTGTTGGCGGCGTGGACGGCTTCCTCTACGCCCTCGATGCCAAGTCCGGCAGGCTGGTCTGGAAGTACGAGACGGGCAGCCAGATCACCTCCTCGCCCCGGGTGGAGGCAGGGCGCGTCTACTTCGGCGCCGTCGATGGCAATGTCTACTGCCTCGACGCCGGCCAGGGCAGTCTGCTCTGGACATACCCGACCGGCGCCGCCGTTGTCTCATCGCCTGCCGTCGCCGATGGCGTGGTCTACATTGGCTCGATGGACCACAAGCTCTATGCGCTAAAGGCGTAGGCAGCGCGCCACGCGGCAACGCGGCGCGTATGGTTACTCCGCCCCTGGAGCTCACATGATCTGGTACCACAGGCTCTTCCGCGCCGACGATAGCGACCAGCCCGCCGATGGCCCCCCGCCCGGCCCGCCGGAGGGGCCACCGCCCGCCCCTGAGGCGGCCCCCACTCCCTGGTGGGACGAGACGACCACCCCACCCGCCGCTGAGCCACCCGTCACCAGCGAACCGGCTGACCCCGCGAGGGCGCCGACCCAGCCCCTGACCGCCCCCCCAGACGCCGACGCCGAAGACCTGAACCAGGCGACCCACCAGCTCAGCGCGGACAGTGCCCCGGCGCTCAGCGCCCGCCGCTCGGTGCAGGGCCTCGCCGCCTGCGCCGCGCGCGACATCGGCCGCCTGCGCGAGACAAATCAGGACAGCGTCTTCGCGATGCTCACCTCGCTCCCCCGCGAAAACAGCGACATGACCATCGGCCTGTTCATCGTGGCCGATGGCATGGGCGGTCACCAGGGCGGCGAACTGGCCAGTCGTCTGGCGGTGCGCACGATCGTCCAGCATGTGTTGAGCCAGTTGGTATTACCGGCCCTCGACGACGCCATGACCGAGGCGCTGCAGCCGCTGATGATCGCGGCCGTACAGGCAGCCAATGAGGCGATCTGGGACTCGGCCCAGGTGCTGGGCACCGATATGGGCACGACCTGCACCGCCGCGCTGCTCGTCGGCCACAGTCTCTACATCGCCCACGTGGGCGACAGCCGCGCCTATCTCTATGAGCCCGGCGGCCTGCGCCAGCTCACCGCCGACCACTCCACCGTGGGCCGGCTCATCCAGTTGGGCCAGCTGGACCCGAGCGAGGCTCGCGAGCACCCGCTGCGCAACCAGCTGTACCGGACCGTCGGCCAGCAACCCCAGGTGCCGGTGGACTTCATCTACCAGCCGGTCGGCCAGAGCTCCCACGTGCTACTCTGCTCCGACGGCCTCTGGGGCCTCGTCGACGAGCCAGCGCTGGAGCGCGCGCTCAGCAACAGCCCGTGGCCCCAGGATGCGTGCGATGAACTGATCGCCCTGGCGAACCTGGCCGGCGGCGATGACAACATCTCAGCGGTAGTGGTAACGCTGCCCCTGGCGGAGCGCTGATGATGGGTCCAGGCATTCAGCTTCGTTCGACCCTGAGCCGGAGCGTGCTTGCTGCGAGCACCGAGCCGCAGCTGGTCTACGTCCTGCTCGAACTCTCGGCCCAGGGCCTGCCGACGGTGCTGCCCAAACTGCCGCTCAGCCTCTGCCTGGTGATCGATCGCAGCTCCTCGATGCGCGGCGAGCGGCTGCAGCAGGTGAAGGAGGCCGCCGCGCGCATCGTCGATATGCTCGGCGACGACGACCACTTCGCCATGGTCAGCTTCAACGACCGGGCCGAGGTGGTCATCCCGGCGCAGCGGGTGCGCAACCGCGGCGACCTGAAGCGGCTGATCGGCGAAGTCGAGGCGGCCGGCGGCACCGAGATGGCCACCGGCATGGCCCTGGCCCTGCAGGAGATCCAGAAGCCGCTGCTTTCCCGCGGCGTGAGCCGCATCCTCCTGCTCACCGATGGGCGGACCTATGGCGACGAGGGCCGCTGTGTCGAGATCGCCCGGCGCGCGCAGAGCCGGGGCATCGGCCTGACCGCGCTCGGCGTTGGCAGCGAGTGGAACGAAGACCTGCTGGAAACCATGGCGGCCCGCGAGAACAGCCGCACCCAGTACATCACGTCGGCGGCCGAGATCGCTCGCGTCTTCACCGACGAGGTGCAGCGAATGTCCTCGATCTTCGCCCAGGATGTCGCGCTGCGCGTCGAGGTCCGCCCCGGTGCGCTGCTGCGCTCGCTCGACCGGGTGCGACCCTTCATCGCCGGCGTGCAGGCGGTGGAGGAGCGCGAACTGATCTGGACAGCCAGCCTCGGCGACTGGTCCGGCACCGATCCGCAGGCCTTCCTGCTCGAGGTGGTCGTGCCGCCACTTGGCGCCGGTGATCACCCGCTGCTGCGGCTCAAACTGCGCTACAATCTGCCAGGAATGAACCTCATGCAACAAGAGGGCGAACTGGTGCTGCGCGTCGCCGTCAGACCGGCTGACAGCGTTACCTATGACGTCGACCCGACGGTGAAGCACTGGCTGGAGCGGCTGGTGGCCTACCGGCTCCAGGCCAGCGCCTGGCAGGATGTCGCCGATGGCCGGGTCGAGGAGGCCACGCGCCGGCTGCAGATGGCGGGGACACGCCTGTTCGAGGCCGGCGAGACCGAACTGGCCCGGACCGTCCAGGAAGAAGCGACGCGGCTGCTGCGCTCGGGCAATGCCAGCGCCGAGGGCCGGAAGCGGATCAAGTATGGCACCCGGGGCCTGATCGGCCCGGATGAGGCGCGGCGCAGCTGAGCCGAGGAGGGAGCGATGCAGCGATGCAGCCACTGTCACGCCCAGCAACTCGACGGCGCAATCTTCTGCTCTGAGTGCGGGGCCAGCCTGCTGGGCAGCGGCCAGCGCCGCGAGACCACGGCCTCGCTGAACAAGGCCGCCGCAGCCGGGACGCTCACCGCGGTTGAACTCAGTGGGCCGCTGGTGATCGACGCGCCGGTTGCCAGCAGCAGCCCGACCCTCGCGCTCGTCGTGATCAACAGCGGGCGCCGCATCACCCTCGATGCCGTCGATGACCTGCTCATCGGGCGCAAGGACAACCAGCGCGGGATCTACCCGGACATCGATCTCGGGCTCGACGGTGGCTACGAGGCCGGCGTCTCGCGCCGCCACGCCGTCATCTCGGTGCAGGGCGACGGCTTCTGCATCGAAGATCTGGCCAGCGCCAATGGCACTTTCATCAATGGGCAGCGCCTGCAACCCCAGGAGCCGGCACCCATCCGCCACGGCGACGAGTTGAAACTCGGGACGTTGATCCTGCGCTTCGAGATTGGTTGCTAACACACAGGAGCATCTGACGTGGCCAAGACCGTCATTCTGCATCTGACCGGCGAGGACCCGCTACTGGCCGACATCGACGCCGAGCCGCAGCCGAGCGACCAGTTCATCCGTGTGACCAACATGCGCCGGCGCGACGGCAAGCCAGTCAACTACCTTGCAGCCGGTGTGCAGGCCGTGATCTTCCCCTGGCACCGCATCACCTTCATCGAATTGATGCCCAGTGAGGAGGAGCGCAGCTCGGTGGTCGATTTCTTCCGCCTGTGAGGAGTGCCAATGATCAGCTACCCTGGCCACCCGGAGGCAGCCGGACGGCTCGAACGCAGTGAACTGTTCGTGCCCGCGTCGCGCTGGGCCATGATCGAAAAGGCGGCCCGCAGCGCCGCCGATGCGGTCTGCATCGACCTGGAGGACGCCGTTACCCCCGCTGAGAAGGACATGGCGCGGGCCAATGTCGCCCGCGCCTTCCGCGAGCTCGACTTCGGACCGCGCTTACGGGCCTTTCGGATGAACGGCCTCGATACGCCCTTTGCCTACCGCGACCTGATCGAGATCATCGAAGCCGCCGGCGAGTACGTGGACCTGGTGATGGTACCGAAGGTGAGCAGTCCCGAGGATGTCGCCTTCGTCGACCGGCTGCTCACGCAGATCGAACTGGCGCGCGGCCTGACGCGACGGATCGGCATCGAGGCGCAGATCGAGACCGCGCGCGGTTTCCTCTACGCCCGCGAGATCGCTGCGGCCTCACCGCGCCTGGAGGCGTTGATCTACGGCCCCGGCGACTACGCGGCGGGGCTGCGGGCGCCGCTGGCGAACGTCGGTGAGCGCGACGAGTACGACGCCGCCTACCCCGGCCACCGCTGGCACGCGGTGATGCACAGCATCGTCGCTGCGGCGCGGGCCAACGGGCTGCGTTGCCTGGACGGCCCCTTTGCCGGGCTGCAAGACGCCGCAGAGCTGGAGCGGGCCAGTCGCGCCGCCCGCGCCCTCGGCTTCGACGGCAAGCAGGCCATCCACCCCGGGCAACTGGCGGTGATCAACCAGGTCTTTGCACCTTCGCCCGCCGAGGTGGCCAGGGCCGAGGCGATGCTACGGGCCTACGCGCAGGCGGTGGCCCAGGGCCGCGGTGCGGTCAGCCTCGACGGCAAGATGATCGACGCGGTCAACATCCGCATGGCCCAGGTGATCGTCGAACAACACCGCCTGATCCAGCAACGGGGCGAGGGCTAAACAACGCGCCGCCGCCCCGTAGGGCCGCCGCAGCGAAGCCGCTGCTGCGGCCCTACGGGGCAGCCCGCCCGATCGACGGCAGATAGAGGCGCCGATCTAGCGGCGGCAGGATCAGCCTGGCATACTCGACCGATCGGTCACCCTCGATCGCGTAGAGCCGATGGTTCCAGGCCACGGCCTGAACACTCAAGCGGCTGAAGCGCAGCGATGGCGCAAACGACCAGGGGCCGAGCGATCCATCGGCGTTGATCGTGGCACGTTCGACGCTGGTCAACCCGTACAGGTTGGGGTAGACGCCAGCCTGGCCACCCACGACGAAGAGGTTGCCATCGAGCACCGCCAGCCCACCGTCACGATGGTTGACGTTCGACGGCGCCACACCGACCCAGGTTTCGAGCGAGCCATCAGGCTTCATCGTTGTGCGTTCGAGCGAACCGTCGTCGTTGAGGACATAGAGGAAGGACTGGAAGACCGCCGCGGCGACGCTGCGCCCGGCCGTGGGCGCTGCGGCGCTCCAGGGGCCCAGCGAGCCGTCGGCGGCGATCCGTGTCCGCAGCGTGTCGGATGGATTCGGCCAACTCACCAGGCCATCAATGATGAACAGGTAGTCGCCAACCACCGCTGCAGCCGCCCCGTAGCGCACCTCTGGTAGGAAGCCAATTACCTGCCAGGGGCCGAGCGTGCCATCGGGGTTGAACCTGGCCCGCTCGATGCTCGCTTCGGTAGGAATTCCGATGGCAATGCCCCCACCGATCACGTAGAGATACTCGCCAGCAGCCACGGCCACGCAACTGGTACGCGCATTGGTCAACTGGCCCTGGATCTGCCAGGCGCCCAACTCACCCCCCGGGGTGATGGCCGCCTGGAGCACCGTGCGCCGGCCCATGCTGTCATCGCGCGCATTGCCACCGATCAGGAATAGGTTGTCTGCAGCCGCAAGGGCGGCAAAGCCGATACGCTCAGTGGGCAGCGGGGTCGTTGCCGCCCAGCCGCTCATCGACGGGTCACCCCGACGGACAACCGTGAGCGTGTAGGGCCCTGGGGCAGTGCTGGCGCCGTCCGGGTTGTACACCGTGACCGCATACACACCCTCGGGAGTTGCGGCCGGCACCGTTACCCGGAGGGTGGCGAAGTCAACAAAGGTGACCTGGCTCAGCACAAGCGGCCGGAGATCGCCCATGGTCAGGGTCACGACCGGGGTGGCCACAAAGCCGGCCCCGCTGATCGTCACCTCGGCAGGGCCGTCATTGTACACGTGTGAGGGCGTTACCTCGAAGATGACCGGACCAGTTGCAGCCTGGGGCTGGACACGGGCAGAGACCCCTCCCGTCCAGATTGCGGCCAGGACCAGCACCAGCACAAGGGGGATCGTGCGTCGCATATTGCCACCTCCTCTGACAGTACGGCAACCCGCATGTCTTGACTAGATGGCACAGGTTGACCCGAGCAGTCCTTGCGGATCGCGACGCATCCGCAACGTGGCGGATCGGGTCAGCATTTTACTTTAGCACCAGGCGGGGTGTACGTGCGGATCAAGCTCACAACCCGCCGTGAAGAGCTATCATCAGGGCGGGTATGCAGCGGGTGCGCCACCTGTTGAGGGGCGGCTACGGCTCGGGGCGGGAGGTCAGCGCGGCGGCCACGCCGAGCAGCAGGGCACGCCGAAGGGGGGTGCGTGGGTGGGCCAGGCAGCTGTGCAGCACGGCGGCGCTGGGCACACAGCAGACCTCGCGGCGTTCCACGAGGTAGCCGCCAGCGTAGAGCGCGTGGAACGGCACGTAATGGAGCGGGCCGTAGGGCACCACGACCAGGCGTCGTGCGCCGATGAGCGGCTCGACCGGCGCCAGCAACAGCTGGTAAAGCGCCGCGAGGTGCTGGCGCGTACGGGCCGTGAGCGTTACGAGGTGGTCGCGGATGGCGGGGGCGCCGTGGCTGAGCGCACCGATCTGGAACTGCAGACCCGCCAGCGCATCCTGGATCGCGGCCAGCGGCCCCAGGTCACGGATGACCTGCACCTCCTCATCGGTGACCACAAAGGCAACCAGCCGGCCATCGAGCGCGAGATACTCAACCAGCGCGCTATCGGCGCCGAGGTCGGCCTGGAGCGCATCGAGCGCAAAGGTCGCCACCCGGGTGCGTGGGCCGCCGACGAGGCTCAGGCGGCGGCGCAGTTCATTGAGGGCGGCTTCGCGTTCGCGCGCCGCGACATAGAGGGCGCTGCGCGCCGGCATCGGTCCGTCCTCGTTGCCCGGCAGGCGGCCCATCCGGCTGTAGATCCAGTTGAGCTCGGCACGCAGACTATCGAGGCGCGCACGATCGGCCGCATCGGCGCCATCCTGGACGCCAGCAGGCAGGCGCACCGCGCCGCTAAGCAGTTCGACCATGGCGCGAGCGCGGCCACCCTCGGCGTAGGCGAGGGCCGCGGCCGCCTGTGGGCCGTGGGGGTCATCGAGGCAGAGGCGGGTCAGTTCGGCGTAGGGCGCCCCATACTCGGGCGCCACGGCGGCGCGGATCTCATCGGCGGGGAGCGGCGCGCGCATCCGTTCGCCGATGGCGATCGCCTGCTGAAAGGCGGTAGTGGCGGCGACACGATCGCCCTCGCCTGCCGCCAGGCGGCCGAGGGAGGTGTGGCAGCGCAGCGCGATGGGCGCGGCGCCGTGGGCTTCCGCATCGGCCAGGGTGGCCTCGAGCCGTTCGCGCGCCTGCTCACTGTCGCCGTGCAGCCGGGCGGCCTCACCGGCAAGCCAGCCCAGCGCGAGCAACTGCTCCCATGCCCTGGCGGCGCGGAGCGGCGCCTCGGCACGGGCCGCGCAGACGGCCACGGTACCGTAGTCGCCCGCGCGGAAGGCGAGTTGCGCCTCGGCCAGCGCGACCAAGGCCGAGCCAACGCGGTTGCCCGTCGCCGCGAAGAGCTGGTCAGCCTCCGCGAGCAGGATCCAGGCCTGATCGGTATCGCCGAGGTGCAGACAGGCGCGCCCGTGCTGGAGCAGGGTCCGAGCCAGTTCGGCGTGCATGCCGAGCTCGGCGAAGGCCACACCAACCCGGGCATAGATCGCCGCGGCTTCGGCGGCCATATTCAACTCCATATAGGCATCGCCGAGTTCCAGTTCGGCCACCGCCGACTCGTGGGGCATCTGCAAGGCCGCGTAGCGGCGCCGCGAGCGTTCCAGCAACTCCAGGGCCTGATCATAGTGGCTCTGGAACAGCGCCAGCCCGCCGAGATTGCACTCGATCTCGGCCTGGGTGACCTCGAGGCCGCAGGCGGTAGCGGCGGCGAGGGCCTGCTCGTAGCGCTCGGTTGCTTCGGCGACCCGCAACTGCCGGCTGAGCACATTGCCCAGGCCGTTATCGACATAGGCGAGCATACGAAGCTCACCGGCGGCGGCGAAGCGCGCGCGGGCGGCGCGGTAGTAGCGCTCGGCAACGCCGTAGAGGTCACGGTGAAACGCGAGGTTGCCGAGGTTCAGTTCGATCCGCCCGGCGGCGAGCTCATCGCCGTGGGCAAGCAGGGCCGCGCGAGCGGCGCGCCCGGTGGCCAGGGCCTCATCGTAGCGGCCAAGGCGCGCCAGAGCGAAGACCTTGCCGACCTGGGTGGCGGCGGCGGTATGGTGCTGGCCAAGGGCGGTGAAGCGGTCGACGGCGGCATCGATCCGTTCGAGGGCCAACTCGAGGCGGCCCTCAAGTTGCAGCGCGGCAAGGCCCGCGACCCAGAGGGCCTCGGCCTGCACCGCGGGATCGCTGGTCGCAGCGGCGAGCGCGCTAAGTGCGGCGGTTGCGGCGGCGGCACGGCCGGGATCGCTGCTGTAGCAATCGAAGTAGGCGGTGCGCAGGGTAGCGGCAAGGGCGGCATCGGCGAGCGCGGGGTGAGCTGCGAGCAGCGCGGCGCGGGCGGGGTCCTCGGCTGCGAGCAGCGTCTCGCTGAGGGTGGCGCGATCCATAGGCGCAGGTTTCCGCCTAATACTACAACGAAGGTTGGCCTTCTGTCGCATCAGGACGCCCTACACCTGTCACCCTGAGCGGAGGCGTAGCCGAAGCGAAGGGTCTCGGG
>DAOUBZ010000126.1:0-10549 GCA_034432515.1 Chloroflexaceae bacterium
GCGGCGGCGAGGGCCGGCCCCACACCCCGGTTGGTTGGGTGGCGGTGGCGGCGCCGCCGCCAACGCCAACCCAACAAACAACCCTTCACCCCCCGCGGGAAGCGGACACATCCCAAGCCCTGAGCAACCTGTAAGCTGCTCAGGGCACTTAATGCTATAATGAAGCAACGGAGGAGCAGGTAGCGCAGAGAGGCCGGCAATGCAGAACTACTGGCACGACCTGGAGCCCGGGCCGAATGTCCCCGATGTGATCCATACGGTCGTCGAGATTCCCAAAGGTTCGCGCAACAAGTACGAGTTCGATAAGGGCATCGGCGCCTTCAAGCTCGACCGGGTGCTCTACTCGGCGGTCCAGTACCCCGGTGACTATGGTTTCATTCCCCAGACCTATTACGACGACGGTGACCCGCTGGACGTGCTGGTGATGACCAACCTGCCCACCTTCACCGGCTGCATCGTCGAGGCCCGCCCGGTGGGTATGTTCCGCATGCTCGATAAGGGTGAGCCGGACGATAAGATCCTCGCCGTGCTGCAGTACGACCCATTCTTCTCCAGCTTCAGCGACTACACCGACCTGCCGCCGCACTACCTCAAAGAGGTCGAGCACTTCTTCACGGTCTACAAGGACCTCGAGGGCACGCGGGTCGAGCCGGTGGGCTGGGAGCACGTGGACGTGGCCCACCAGCGCATCCACTATTCGATCAACAAATATTGGGACATGCGCGCTGGTCGCCTGCTGAAGCGCGCCTAGCCACAGGCCAATGACCTCACGCACCAACCGTTCCAACGCCCATCGTACTGCCTACTCGGCGGGCGGGGTCATGTTCCGTGTCATCGATGCGCGCGTCGAGGTCGCCCTGATCGCGACCGACCAGGGGGGGCGCTGGGGCCTGCCCAAGGGCCACGTCAATCGCGGTGAGACGGCCGAGGCCGCGGCCCTGCGCGAGGTGGCCGAGGAGACCGGCCTTGAGGGCGCAATTGTGCGCCACCTGGCAACGATCGAGTACTGGTTTCGCGCCGGGCCCTCGCGGGTACACAAATACGTCGATCTCTTCCTGATGCGCTACGAACGCGGCGATCTGCGCCCGCAGGAGGCCGAGGTCGATGACGCGCGCTGGTTCCCGCTTGAGGAGGCCCTGCAACGGGTCTCCTTTGAGCGCGAGCGCGATGTGCTCTTCCAGGTGCAGGCCATTCTGCAAAGCGGGGGGGAGGGGTAGCAGCCGATGGCCGACTACACGGTCGAGGTCTCGCTCGAGGAGGAGCTCGCAGCACAGGTGGCGGCGGTGGGGCTCGATCTCGCGCTCGCCGAGCAGGCCGTGCTCGCGGTGCTTCAGGCCGAGGGGGTGGCCGGCCCAGCTGAGCTTGGCGTGCTCATTGCCGACGATGCGCGCCTGCAGGCTTTGAACCACACCTATCGCGGCATCGATGAACCCACCGATGTGCTCTCCTTCGCCGACGATGACTCGGTGACGCCCTTCGTCGGTCAGCCGGAGGGGCCACGCTACCTGGGGGATATCGCCATCTCGCTCGACCGCGTGCTGGCCCAGGCTGCGGAGTACGGCCATAGCCCTGCCCGCGAACTGGCCTACCTCGCGGCTCACGGTGCCCTGCATCTGCTCGGCTACGACCACGAACGCGGCCCCGCCGACGCAGCGGCGATGCGCGCCCGCGAGGAGGCCGCTATGGCTGCCCTCGGGCTGGAACGCTAGCGTCGTTAATCCCCAGCACACGGGCCACCGGTACGCCCTCAGGGTGCCCCTTGGTGACCATCAGCGTCGGCTCGCTCGTGGGGTAGTGGTGCAGCACCTCGTGGCGTACCCGTCCCGAGACGAGGATCTCGCCAGGCGCGGCCCGCTGCATCAGGTGGGCCGCCAGGTTCATCTCATCGCCCTGGGCGGTGTAGACGCGCCGCTGGCTGCTGCCAACCGTTCCCAGGTAGAGCAGCCCCAGCGTGATGCCGGCCCGCCCGATCAGTCCCCGTTCACGCAATTCCAGACTGCAGCCGACCGCACGGCTGGCATCGTCGCTGCCGACGACGGTCGCGCCGAAGAGCAAGACCAGCACGGCGCCCTTGTCGCCAACCTCGATCTCGTTGAGCCAGCCTCCCCAGCGCTGCACCACCTGCTGCACCTCGCCTACCAGCGGGTGCAGCGCCGCGGGCTGCGCTGGGAGATCGAACCTGGCAAAGACCGGCACACAGCGGCGATAGGCGGTCAGTGGCTCGCCTCGCCACAAGCGCGCGCTGAGGCCCCGCGGCAGGAAGTGCTCCGCCCGCAACAGTTGGCCGGCTTCCCCCGGATGCAGACGCTCCTGCGCCGCGCCGGGCGCTGTCTGGACGACGCGGATGACGCTCTCGCCCGGCGCCGCCAGCTTAGCCGCCGCGACCGCGGCGAGCGCCGGCCCGGCAAGCACCAGGTGAACGCCGTGGCCGGGCATGCCGGCGAGCGTGGCGTGGACCATGCCGACCCCGATACCAACCCGCAGATAGAAGCGGAACGGGCCGGCGGGTGTTTCGAGGACGGGCAGGCCGAGCATGGCCGCGTGCAGCGCCAGTGCGCAGCGGCGCGCGTGCTCGGCGTCGGCCAGCTGTGGCCACCAGGCCGTCAGCGCATCGCCGGCGATCGCCGCCACGTCACCGCCATAGGCTGTGATCGTGTCGATCAGCACGCTGTAGCACTGGTTGAGGGCAGTGTGCAGCCGCTCGGCGTCGGCCGGGCCGCTCGTGAAGCAGGCCGTGAGCTGGGTAAAGCCGCTCAGATCGGCGTGGAGTACCGTTGCTACCCGGGAAACGACCGCACCCGGTCCGAGTCCGGGGCTGCCGATCCGCTCGCGCAGCCAGGCCGACAGATAGGGATGCACGCGGGCATGGGCCGGATCCTCGCGCATAGCGTTCACTCGTGGAGGCCCGGGCAGGCGGGCGGATGGGTTGCAAGCTGGACCACGCGCGTGTTTCGAGCAGCAGCGCGGACGCGGCAGCTGCCGGAACGGCTATGCAGATCATGCCTCTGGCGGGCGCTTACCCGGGCTATGCCACGGGCGGAGCCTTTGCCTCGTCGGGGAGGGTGCTGCAGGTCGCACAGATCCGGAAGGGGATGCCAGTCTCGGTGACGGTATGAATGTTCTCACGGCAGCCGCAGTAGCGGCACACGGAGAGATTCTCGATATCGTCGGCGCGCCAGAGTTGCGGCGCGAGGGTGATCTCCATCGGCTCGTCGATAGAGAGGATGCCAATTTTGACACAGACCGCTGCGGGAAAGACATCGGCCACGCGGGCGAAGATCTTGTGCGGGTAGGAGTAGACCTCGTCGCCCACCAGGATGCCACGCATACGTGGGTGTTGCCGGATCTTCATAGCTGTTGAAGCCGGGCGATCAGCCGGCGCAGATCGGCCTCGTCCAGCGCGAAGCGCTCGTCATCGGCGAAGATCAGGGTGTCAAGCACGTCGGCGATCACCTCTCCGTCCTCAGGATTGACGGCCAGCATCCCCTGGTCCAGTTCGTAGAACAAGTCGAAGGCCCAGCTGGCCAGGGTAGCGGCACTGATCTGTCCGGCCAGGCATTCCTCGAGTCTGGCGATCAGTTCGCTGCGTGGCACTATCATAGCACACTTCCCGGGCGGCTGCCCGTCAGCCTGCGAGCGAGTCGGCGCAGCTGGCGCGCAGGCCGCAGCCGGTGCAGCGGCGCGGCTCATCGTGGCTACGGGCGACGTCGCTGGCCTCAAGCAAGGCGTGCATCTCGTCAAGCAGGGCAACCAGGCGCTGCCGCACGGCGGGGGTGTAGGCGAGGCGAAAGCTGGCCTCGGCATAGCACAGCAGACCGTAGGGCGGGGCGCGACCGGTGCGTTCCTCCACCAGCAGGCAGTAGGCAGCCAGCTGCATCAGGTCGGAGTCGTAGGGGCGGGGCGCGTGTCGGCCCGGTTTCACCTCAACCGGGATCAGGACGCCGCCGCGCTCGATCAGGTAATCGGGCTTGCCGCTCAGCCCATAGCGTGGCGCCACGAGCAGGCGCTCGAGCGGGCGCCCCACACCCACATCACTGGCAACGATCCGCGCCCATGGCAGCCCGGCCCGCCGACGGAGCAGCAGCCCGTATGCAAGCAGGGCCAGGGCCAGCCCGATCAGCGCCGCGGCCAGGAGTTGCACCGCCGTCACCTCAGCAGCAACAGCAGCAGGCCGGCGGCGAGCAGCGCCAGGCCCATCGCGAGCGCGACCCCGCTCAGGGCCAGCGTGCGCCCGTGGGCGCGATGCCGTGCTATGCCTGCCGCGCGCCGCTCCTGCCCGTCCGGCTCAACGCCCTGCACGCGGCGCAGCCACCAGGCCCGCGCACAGAAGACATACTCTCCCACCTCACTGGCCCGGATCACGGCGCGCCAGCCTACCCGCCACCGAGCACGGGATTGCCGCGAATGGCATTGAGCACATCGTTCACCGTGATCAGCAACATCAGGCCCATCAGCGCCGCAAAGCCGATCGCATGCACCAGAGCCTCCTTCTCCGGTGGCACCTTCTTACCGCCGCGCAGCCACTCGATCAGTGCGAAGATAATGTGGCTGCCATCGAGGGCCGGGATGGGCAGCAAGTTGAGCAGGAACAGGTTCAGGCTCAACACCGCCGTCAGGTTCCAGAAGGCGATGAAGCCGCCTGGCTGCTGGATCACCTCGCCGGTGGCGCGGGCGATGCCCACCGGCCCGATCGGGCCACCTTCCGGCGAAGGTTCGGGCGAGAAGAGCCCGAGGATGGCCCCTGGAAGGGTGGCCAGCGCGCGCACCATGCGGCCCGTCAACTCCAGGCTATAGGTGACGCCGCGCCAGGTCGCCTCAAGCGGGCCAGCCTGCACCTGCACAACCTTCGGCCCGTAGCTGAAGCCGAAGCCCGACTCGTAGCGCACCCCCTCGGGCGAGGTCCAGGGCCCCGGGGTCACGCTGAGCGTGAGCTCCTGGCCGTCACGCAGCACGGTGGCGGTGACTGGCCGACCAGGGTTGGCGCGGGCCACCTCGCCGATCACCGCCGGGTCATCGACCGGGCGGCCATCGAGGCTGCGCAGTTCGTCACCGGGTTGGAAGCCAGCCTGAGCTGCCGGGGTATTGGCGAAGACCTGCCCGAGTTCCTGGCCGCCGGTCGGCGTCGGCACGCCCAGGCTGCTGAAGAGCACGGCGAAGATCAGCATCGCCAGGAGCAGGTTCATCAGCGGGCCGGCCACCATCACAATGATCTTGCGCCAGGGCGGCGCGGCCGCGAGGCTCCCACCGGCGCCGTAGAGGGCGTCGCCCGCGCCATTGCCATTCTGGGCAAAGCGCACAAAGCCGCCGAGGGGCAGCCAGTTCAGCGTATACTTCACACCATCGCGCTCAAACAGGGTCAGCGCGCGGGGCGGGTAGCCGATGCCGAACTCCTCGACCTTGATCCCCAGCCAGACCGCGGTGAGGAAGTGGCCGAGCTCGTGGACAACCACGAGGAGACCGAGCATCAGCAGAAAGGCGCCAATCGCCACCAGAGGGTTGCTGCCGCTCTGTTCGGCGGCTTGCTGCACCGGAGCGAGCGCGACGCTTGCAAGGACGGGCATAGGATGCTCCATAGTAAGGCCCAATCGACTCAATAGAAGGCGACGGGCTTATGCAAAGGCTAGAACTAAATCCGGTAACCCAGACCTCACAGATCTCAAAGACCTGTGAGGTCTCGCGATGCGCTGGATACCGGTTTTAATCCTGAATCTTCATAAGCCCGCCGCCCGGTTATCTGAATTGAGTGTACCGGATCACAATACCAGAGTCAAGAGAACGCCATAGTACACCACCGGCGCGGTGAAGAGCAGGCTATCCATCCGGTCGAGGATGCCGCCATGGCCGGGGATCATCGCGCCCGAGTCCTTGACGCCCACCTGGCGCTTGATCAGCGACTCGCCAAGATCGCCCAGCGGGCCAGCGATCCCGGCTGCCAGGCCGATCAGCGCGGCGCTCAGGTAGCTGATCGGCAGCCCGAGCAGCGGCACGGCCGCCACGGCGGTCAGCAGCGAAGCGATCAGGCCGCCGGCGAAGCCCTCCCAGGTCTTCTTCGGGCTCAGAATGGGCGCCATACGGGTGCGCCCGAGCGAGCGACCCACGAAGTAGGCCGCGCTATCCTGGATCCAGGTGATCGCGAGCACCAGGAAGACCCAGGCCGCGCCGGGGGGGATGTGCAGGGGGGCCAGCAGGCCGGGCTGCAGCGGAGTGGCGAGCTGGCGCAGCTGGATGAAGGCGCTGAGCAGCCAGCCAACGTAGGCGGCGCCAGTGAAGGTGAGTGCCCAGTTCTGCAGGCTGGTGCTGCGGTCGTGGCGGGTCAGTTCGTAGACCAGCGTCCCGGTGATGCCGCCGGTCAGCGCGAGGCCGGCAAGGTTGAGCTGGGTGAAGGGCTGCAGCGCGGCTGCAGCACAGAAGGCGACGCCGAGACTCATGCCGGGGATGCGGCGCGGGGCGAAGCCGCCGTGGCGCAGCAGGGCGAAGAGCTCGCTGATCGCCAGGGCGGCGCAGAGCGCCACAAAGCCGGCCGTTGCCCAGGGCCACCAGGCGATCGCGACAATCAGCGGGATGAGGATGGCGACGCTGGCCAGGCGGCGTGGCAGCGAGCTTGAGCTACTCGGAGATGAGCCCGCCGAAGCGGCGTTCGCGCCGTCCATACTCGTTGATTGCCTGCTGGAGGTGCTCTGGCCGGAAGTCGGGCCAGAAGACGGGGGTAAACCAGAATTCACTGTAGGCAGCCTGCCAGATCAAAAAGTTCGAGATCCGCCGCTCCCCACTGGTGCGGATGATCACATCCGGGTCGGGCATTCCCGCGGTGTAGAGGTTCGCGCCGATCAGCTGCTCGTCGATCTGATCGGGGCTGATCCCGGTGGCGACGATCTTCCGCACCGCATCGACGATATCGGTACGCCCACCGTAATTGAAGGCGATCGCCAGGGTCAAGCCGCTGTTGTTGCTGGTCAGTTCAACCGCGTAGCGCACCTTCTCGGCAAGGCGCGGGCTGAGCCCTTCGAGCCGGCCGAGGTGTCGCAGGTGCACATTCTGCTCGTGCAGCGCGCGGGTCTCCCGGTCAATAAAATCACTGAGGATCTGCATCAGGCCCTGGACCTCAGCCGAGGGGCGGGCCCAGTTCTCGGTCGAGAAGGCATAGAGCGTCAGGTAGCGCACGCCGAGGCGGTCGGTCTCGCTGACGATGGCGCGGATATTCTCGGTGCCGGCGCGATGGCCGGCAAGGCGGGGCAGGCCGCGCTGGCGGGCCCAGCGCCCGTTGCCGTCCATGATCACTGCGATGTGTTGGGGCACCCGGCCGCCCTGTGCGCCACCAGCCCTGCTCATAGATGCTTGCCTTTACGAGCCGAACCCCGCCCCGTTCCCACACCCTCTGCCCGGTGGCGGGAGGGCTGGGGTGGGGGTGGCCGGGAGGAGCGCCTTGCGTGAGCCTGCCTGGACAACCAGTCTGGTCCAGGCCAGTGATGCGGCGTAGCGCTCAGACCGCCATGACTTCGGCTTCTTTCTCTTTGCCGATCGCCTCGAGGTCCGCGATGCACTTATCGGTGATCTGCTGGACCCGCTCCTGGCCGCGCTTGAGCTCGTCCTCGCTGATCAGCTTCTCCGCCTCCAGCTCCTTGAGCTGATCCATCGCGTCACGGCGCTGGTTGCGCACCGAGACCTTGACCTCTTCGACGCGGTGGCGCACCAGTTTCACCAGTTCGCGGCGGCGCTCTTCGGTGAGTGGCGGGATGACCAGCCGGATGATACGACCATCGTTGCCGGGGTTGATCCCGATATCCGAGCCCTGGATCGCCTTCTCGATGGCCTTGATCATACCCACGTCGAAGGGCTGGATCACGATCAGCTTGGCCTCCGGCACACTGATATTGGCCAGCTGGTTGAGCGGCATCGGCGCGCCATAGGCCTCGACCTGCAGATGCTCGACCAGACCAGCCGAGGCGCGCCCGGTGCGGATCGTGGCCAGTTGGTGGCGCAGGGCCTCGATCGCCTTCTTGAGGTGCGCCTCATACTCGCGGGTGACGTCATTGACCATCACACCCTCCTCAGTTCCATCGCGCTCCGGCGCAGCGACAGCAGGCAGTTCAGGTATCCTGCACGGGCGCGCGCTCGGGCACGCTGCGGCTTACCAGCGTCCCCACATGCTGGCCGAGCACGATCCGTTCAATGGTGCCGGGCTCCAGCGCATTGAAGACGATCAGCGGAATATCGTGATCCATACAGAAGGTCAGCGCGGTGCTGTCCATCACCGTCAGACCACGATTCAGCGCCTCCATGTAGGTCAGGTGGTCAAACTTGACGGCGCTGGGGTCGCGGCGAGGATCGGCGCTATAGATGCCATCGACCCCATTCTTGGCCATCAGGATGACCTCGGCGTGGATCTCGGCGGCGCGCAGGGCGGCCGCGGAGTCGGTCGTAAAATAGGGATTGCCGGTACCACCGGCGAGGATGATCACGCGGCCCTTCTCCAGGTGGCGGGTTGCGCGGCGCCGGATATACGGCTCAGCGACCTCGTTCATCTGGATGGCGGTCATCGCGCGGGTGTGCAGCCCGTGCTGCTCGAGAATATCCTGGAGCGCGAGCGAGTTGATGATCGTCCCGAGCATACCCATATAGTGGGACTGGGCGGTATCCATGCCGCGCGCGATCGACTGATTGCCGCGCCAGATATTGCCGCCACCGATCACCACGGCGATGTCGACGCCACGGCGGTGGACAGCCGCGATCTCGCGGGCGAGGTAGTCGAGCATATCGTAGCTGACCACCTCATCGGTGCCCTTGATCTGTTCTCCGCTCAGCTTGATCAGGATCCGCCGATATTTGGGCTGTTGCATAGTGGTGATCAAGCAGTTGGCAGCTGACAGCCGGCAGGGCGCCCTGCCAGCCGCCAACTGCCAACGCCGTAGGGATCTCAGGCCCCAACTTCGTAGCGCACGAAGCGGCGGACAACGATGTTCTCACCGAGCTTGGCGATCGCTTCTTTGATCAGCTCTTCGATTGTCCGGGCCGGTTCCTTGACGAAGGGCTGCATAAGCAGCACATTCTCCTCGATGAACTTGTCGCGCGTGAGGCCACTCTCGGCGACTGCTTCATCGGTGACCTCGTCCACGTTGATGTAGCGCGGGTTGAGCGCCACGATGTGCTGGGCCAGGCCATTGGCCAGCGCGACGAAGTCCTCGGTGCGGGCCACGAAATCCGTCTCACAGTTCAGTTCGACCAGGCCCGCCACACGGGAGCCATAGTGCACATAGACCCCGATCAGGCCTTCGCGGGCCTCGCGGGTGGCCTTCTTGGCAGCCGCCTCGATCCCGCGCTCGCGCAGGATCTCGATGGCCCTGGCGATATTGCCGTCGGTCTGCTCAAGGATGTCCTTGCACTCCTTGATACCGGCGCCGGTGCGCTCGCGCAGTTCTTTGACCAGTTCAATCGGCACAGCCACAGCGTACACTCCTCTTTTCGTGACATGGAGGGGCATTGCGCCCCTCCAGAACCGGTGCTCGATGTTCGCGGGCGACGACTCAGGCCTCGTGGGCTGCCTCGCGGCGATGGGTGCCCTCAAGGGCTGCGTCGGCGATCTTGCTCGTCATCAGGCGGATGCCACGGATCGCGTCATCGTTGCAGGGGATGACATAGCTGATCGGGTCTGGGTCACAGTTCGTATCAACCATGGCCACCACGGGCACGCCGACCTTCTGCGCCTCTTTGACGGCGAGATCTTCCTTGTGCGGGTCGATGATGAAGACCGCGCCGGGGAGGCGATCCATCGTTTTGATCCCGCCGAAGACCCGATTGAGCTTGCCGATCTCCTCTTCGAGCCGCAGACCCTCCGCCTTGGTCAGCCGGGCGAAGTCACCGCGATCGCGCTGGGCCTCGAGATCGGCAAGCCGCTTGAGTCGCCCCTTGATCGTGGCGAAGTTGGTGAGCGTACCACCCAGCCAGCGCTGGGTGATGTAGAACTGGCCGGCGCGAGTCGCCTCTTCGACCACCGCCTCCTGGGCTTGCTTCTTGGTCCCGACGAAGAGGATCTTCTCGCCACGGGCGGTCAGGTCGGAGACGAAGCGATAGGCTGCCGTCAAGCCGAACACCGTCTTCTGCAGGTCGATAATGTGGATGCCATTGCGCGCCGTATAGATGTACGGGCGCATCTTCGGGTTCCAGCGATTGGTCTGGTGCCCGAAGTGGGCGCCAGCCTCGAGCAGCGCCTTGATCGATACGACACGTTGGGACGTCGCCTGGGTCATGGGTTGCTGTTGCTCCTTGGTACTCTGGATAACCAGCCGCCATCCCCCGCTCAGAACGGCCGGACCGGGACAGCCCGGCAGGAGTGGCCGTAGCCAGGGGATGTGTGTATTTGGCGCATTTCAACGCCGTCGGTCAGTATAGCACAAGCGAGTCGGTGCGGCAAATAGGCGCGATCAGCCCCGTAGGGGCGGCCCAGCGTGGCCGCCCGATCCGGCCCAGCGTGGCCGCCCCACGCGCCCCGGGGCGAACGGCACCACCCCGGGGCCGCCCCACGCGCCCCGGGGCGAACGGCACCGCCCTACCA
>DAOUBZ010000127.1:0-1859 GCA_034432515.1 Chloroflexaceae bacterium
GCTGGCGCATCGCAACGCCAGATTCTGGCCCCCTCCCCTGGCAAGGGAGGGGGTAGGGGGGTGGGGTATGTGGGGCCTGGGGGCGCAACTCCCCAAAAACCTACCCCTGGTAGTGGGGGTGTCTCGGGGCGGGCATATGGGGCGGTGGCGGCGCGCCGGTGTTACCGCCAGCATCCCCCGTGCTATAATCGGCACGGCCCGATTGCCATATCAGCCTGTTCCGAGGAGGACGAGGATGTCCGAGCGGGTGTTTAAGAACTTCATCGGCGGCGCGTTTGTCGCCAGCCGCAGCGGCAAGACCTACGAGCGGCGCAACCCCGCCGATCAGCGCGAGCTGGTGGCGGTCTTTCAGGACAGTACGACCGATGACGTGAACGACGCGGTGGCTGCGGCGAAGGCGGCCTACCCGGCCTGGAAGCGCGTGCCGGCGCCCAGACGCGGCGAGATCCTGCTCAAGGCCGCCGAGTTGCTGCAGGCGCGCAAGGAGCGCTACAGCCGCGACCTGACCCGTGAGATGGGCAAGCCGCTCTTTGAGGCCGGCGGCGACATCGTCGAGGCCATCGGTATGGCCCAGTACGCCGGCGGCGAGGGCCGGCGCATGCACGGCGTGACCACACCGTCGGAGTTGCCCAACAAGTTCCAGATGAGCATCCGCCAGCCCATCGGCGTGGTGGGGATGATCACCCCCTGGAACTTCCCCATGGCCATCGCCTCCTGGAAGATGCTGCCGGCCCTGGTCTGCGGCAACACGGTGGTCATCAAGCCCGGCGAGGATGCCTCGCTGAGCACCTACAACCTGGTGGAATGCCTGGTCGAGGCCGGGCTGCCGCCCGGCGTGGTCAACATCGTCACCGGCTATGGGCCGAGCGCCGGCCAGCCGCTGGTCGAACACCCCGATGTGCCGGTCATCTCCTTCACCGGCAGCACCGAGGTGGGCCGCCTGGTCTATGAACTGGGCGCGCGGCAGATCAAGCGGGTGAGCCTGGAGATGGGCGGCAAGAATCCGCTGATCGTCATGGACGACGCCGACCTGGACCTGGTGGAGCAGGGTGTGGTCTGGGGCGCCTTTGGCACCACCGGGCAGCGTTGCACCGCCACCAGCCGCCTGATCGTCCACCGCGCGGTGGCCGGGCCGCTGGTCGAGCGGATCGTGCAGCGGGCGACCAGCCTGCGCATCGGCAACGGTCTCGACCCGGCGACCGAGATGGGCCCGCTGGTGAATGCGGATCAGCTGAGTCGCGTGCTGGACTACATCGAACTGGGCCGGCGTGAGGGTGCGACCCTGCGCTGCGGCGGCGCGCAGCTCACGGAGGGTGCGCACGCCCACGGCTTCTTCGTCCAGCCGACCGTATTCACCGGCGTCACTCCACAGATGCGCATTGCCCGCGAGGAGATCTTCGGGCCAGTGCTGAGCGTGATCGAGGTGGCGAGCCTGGACGAGGCGCTGGCGGTGGCCAACGACGTGGCCTATGGCCTCTCGGCCTCGATCTACACCCGCGACATCAACCGGGCCTACCGGGCGATGCACGAACTGGAGGCGGGGATCGTCTACCTTAATGCGCCCACGATCGGCGCGGAGATCCACCTGCCCTTCGGCGGGGTCAAGGCCACCGGCAACGGCCATCGCGAGGCGGGGCCGACGATGCTCGACGTCTTCAGCGAGTGGAAGAGCATCTACGTGGACTACAGTGGCGCCCTGCAGCGCGCGCAGATTGACAACGTGGAGTAGAGGCGCGTATGAAGGAGTGCGCCCCGCTGCAAAAGGGCCGAACATGAGTCATCCCGAATTTAAGGTTTGGGAAGCGTGACAACGAAACCTCCTGCGGGTAGCATGTGGTTACCACACCCATACTGCACAG
>DAOUBZ010000128.1:0-2097 GCA_034432515.1 Chloroflexaceae bacterium
CGGCAGTGCTGCTGCGCGTGGCGCTCATCCTGGTTGGCGCGCCGCTGGTCGCCTTCGCCTGGGCCTTCGTGGCCGAGGCGGCCCTGGGCGCCGCCGCGGTCTTGCTGGCCTATGGGCGGCGCGGCGGCAACCCCGCGCACTGGCGCCCGTCGCTGGCCGTGGCGCGCGGCCTACTCGCCGACAGCTGGCCATTGATCCTCGGCGGGTTGCTGGTCAATCTCTACCTGCGGGTGGATCAGGTGATGCTGGCCCAGATGCGCGGCGATGTGGAACTGGGCGTCTATTCGGGGGCGGTGCGCATCGCCGAGGTCTTCCCGATCGTGCCGAATACGATCGTCGCCGCGCTGCTGCCCACCGTCGTCGCTGCCCGCGCTGCCGGCCCGGACCGCTACGCGCAACGCCTGCGCCAGCTCTACGGACTGGTGGCGGCGCTGGGCTACGCCTTTGCCCTGCCGGTGACGCTACTGGCCGGGCCGCTGACCGTCTTCCTGCTGGGTTCGTCCTACGCCGGCGCCGCGCCGTCGCTGGTTGTGCTCACCTGGGCCGGCCTGTTCAGCGCGCTCGGCGTGGCGCGCAGCAGCTTCCTGACCGCCGAGAACTACACCCGGCTGCACCTGGCTACCGTGGCCCTGGGCTGCGTGGCCAACCTGGGGCTGAACTGGTTGCTCATCCCGCTACTGGGCGGGCTCGGCGCGGCCATTGCCTCGCTGGTGGCCTACTGGCTGGCCGGCCACGGCTCGTGCTTCCTCTTTCCGGCCCTGCGCCCCACGGGTGTGGCAATGACCCGCGCCCTGCTCTGGCCGAGGTTCTGGTGATGTTGACCCTGCGTCACGGCCTGGCGCGCCTGCGCTTCGCCTTCCGGCTGCTGGCCCTCTCGGGGCAGCGGCGATACCTGGGCCGCTGGCTCATCTCGTTGCGCCCCGGCTACCTGTTGCGCGCCGGCTTGCCCTGGCTCAACTTCGACGCCATCGATGCCCTCGCGCAACTGGAACTCCGGGGGCGGCACGTGTTCGAGTATGGCAGTGGCGGCTCGACGATCTACTGGCTGCGACGGGGGGCCAGGGTGGTCTCCATCGAGCACGACCCGGCCTGGTACGAGCGGGTGCGCGCGGCGATCCCGCCCGGCGCGCCGCTCGACTACCGGCTGGTTCCGTCGGAACCGGCCCCCCCCTGACCCCGCCGCTAGCGCCGACCCCGCGGCGTACCGCTCGGGCGATCCCGCCTTCGCCGGGTTGAGCTTCGCTCGCTACGCGGCGCAGATTGATACGTTTCCCGAAGCCAGCTTCGACCTGGTGCTGGTTGACGGACGCGCGCCCCCGTCGTGCCTTGCCCATGCCGCGCCGCGCGTGCGCCCGGGTGGCATGCTGATCCTCGATAACAGCGATCGCGCCTACTATACGGCGCGCCTCGGCCCGCTGTTCAACGGCTGGACCGCCACCGTCTATGCCGGGGCCACGCCCGGCGCGCCCGTCTTTACCGAGACGACGTTCTACATCCGGGGCGACGCTGTGACAAGCCTTCCACCCGAAGCCACGGATGGGAGGGCAAGCTCTCCCCATCCCGGTTGATAATGGCAGTTCTCTTCAGGTTGTGAAGCCCGGAGTATCAGACGTACCCGTATCGCTGGTTAGATGGGGTAGGAGTGCTATAGCCATAGCAATGAAAAAGCGTTGCAATCGCCGCGATCGTCTGGCACGAGCCAGGGGCCGGCATCAATACCCTGAACACGTTGCGCCTTCGCATCAACCTGGCTGAGAAATGCGCTGAGGTGCCAGCGCCAGCGCACTGATCGTGTCCGCTATGGCGAACAGCGGGGTAGCCTCCAGGTTGCTCAGGATGATCAGCGTGTACCCGGCCTCGGGCACGCGCAGCATGTACGAGCGGTAGCCCGGTGTCGAGCCGGTGTGCCAGTAATGCATCAGGCCGTCGCAGCGGCGCATGTACCAGCCGTAGCCGTAGGAGGCGTTGATCGGCGCCGAGTAGGTGTAGGCGTGGAACATCGAACTGAGCAGCGGCCCCGGGAACGGCCCCGCGCCCGAGAGCGCCTGGTCCCAGCGCCACAGGTCGTCCACCGTCGAGTAGAGGTCGCCCATGCCG
>DAOUBZ010000129.1:0-23949 GCA_034432515.1 Chloroflexaceae bacterium
GTGGTCGGTGGCCCCGGCCTCGACCCGGTGGCGAGCCCTCCCGCCGATGTGCTCGACCCCATCGCCGAGCCCCGGCGCGCAGCCGAGCGCCGCCTGGAGGCGATGCGCGCTGCCGCGGAGCACCTCGCCCATGGCCAGGCGCTCTGGGAGACGACCACCGGCGCCGCGCTGGGCGCCGAGCGCGCCGAGTGGGAGCTGAGCGCCGCGCTGCTCCACTTTCTGCGCCTGCGCCAGCAACTCTACGTCCTGGTGGCCCGCGAGGCGCCACGCGCGCTCGTTGCCGAGGCCCTGGACGAAGCCCAGGCTGCGCTGGGCGTACTGCTCGCCTGGGCGGCGCAACACGTGCCCGCCCGGGCGCGGGCTGGCCACCTGTTGCTGCGCTCGGTCCTGCAGCTGCAGCTCGACCATATCGCCGACCGGCACCTGCTCGCGCCGCTGGCTCGCCTGGGGCTGCGTGCGCGCCGGGTGGGCATGCTGGCCAGCCACGCGCTGCGGCTGGACTGGCGGTAGGGCATGCGGCTAACCCACCGATTGACGGCGCAGCGAGATCGGGTAAGATAGGGCGGCTATGGACGAAAACTTCTTTGTCTACCAGCGGCGCGCCTTGCGCCCGCTGCTGGCCTGGGGGATCGGCAGTTCGCTGTTGGGTACCGCGCTGCTGCCGTTCCGTGGTGTTGCGCGCCACTTTGGCATCCAGGCCGTCGCGTGGGGGGTGATCGACGTGCTGCTGGCCATGGCTGGTCGCCGGCGCGCCCTGGTGCGCGCCGAGGCGCTGGCTGCACACCAGATTGACGAAACCGTCGCTACCCGCGAGGCTGAGCAGTTCGCGCGCATCCTGCGCTTCAACGCCGGCCTCGACCTGCTCTATATCGCCGCCGGGCTCTTCACGGCGCTCCGCTTTGCCAGCCGGCCCGATCGCCGTGGTCTTGGTACTGGCATCGCCGTGCAGGGTGTCTTCCTGCTGCTCTTTGATCTGTTACTTGCCCGTGAGGTGGAGCAGAAGTACGTGTAGTCGGATGAGGCGAGGAGGCGAGGACGGGTAACGCGGGCACGCCGCCGCCCCGTAGGGCCAAAGCATTCGCCGCAGGTCAGCTACGCGATACGGCGCCGCGATGTGGCGGATACCTGGGCCAGATGCCATCACAGGGTGACTATGCCTGACCTTGACCAGAGGACGCGAGCGATTGCCGCGTGGACGGTGCAGTTTCCATGATCAGTCGCGCGCTCTTCCCGCTGCTCCAGTGCCCCACCTGCCGCTCGCGGGCGCTCTATGTCAGCGACGATGGTGTGCACTGCGCCGGCTGTGGCACCTGCTACCCCTTCCACGACGGCTACATCGACCTGATGCCCCGCGGCGCCCAGTATGACTACGTGTCCAAGTATGTCACCGACGAGGCCGAGCTAGCCGAAGAGCTCGACTATCGCGAGTTGGCGCCGCCGCTGCTGGCGGCCGGGGTGCGTGACCGGGCGCTGCGGCGCTTGCTGCGCTTCCAGCCGGGCGATGTTGTGCTCGACAACGGCTGTGGCACAGCCAAGCACGCCGTCTGGAACGCTGACCGCGTGCGCCTGATGGTCGGGAGCGACCCGGCCACGCTCTTCGCCGACCAGGCGGTGGCTGAGGTGGCCCTGGCCAGGGCTGACTCCCGGAGTCTGCCCTTTGCAGACGGCAGCTTCGACAAGGCCTTCGCGATCGATATTCTCGAACACTTCCCGCTTGAGGTCATCGACCAGTACCTGGCCGAGACGGCGCGCGTACTGCGCCCGGGCGGGCGTATGCTGGCCTTCTCCAACACCCGCGAGTCGTCGCCCATCCAGCCGCTGATCGATCTGAGCCGGCGCCTGGGGCGCATGTTCGTGCGCGCCGGGCTCTACGACTTCTCCCGTGAGGCGCGCCGCAAGTCCGACCATGTCAAGGCCCTGGAGCGCTGGGAAGACGTGCTCGCGGCCTTCGAGCGCGCCGGCCTGCGCCCGGTCCGGGTCGTCTTCTGGAATAGCCTCTTCACGACGTTCGTCGAGCACGTGCTGATGAAGCTGGGCGAGGCGGCCCTGGGCAGGGTAAAGCGTGGGGAGGCAGCGGCAAGCGGGCCGGCACAGGGATCGGCACTGTTAGACAGCAGCGATCGTGCGCCTGCAGCCAGCCAGCCTCAGCGCTCCGCGGTGGGTGTTGCCCGCGAGATCCGCGCGCGGCGGCGCATCCGTCGCCAGCTGCGTCCCGGTAGCCCGGTCTACCTCGCCCTGCTGGCGGTCACGCTGCTGATGGAACTCGACCTCTGGCTCTTCGGCTGGATGCGCTGCGGCAGCTACTTCATCGTGGTGGAGAAGCCAGGCTAAGGCTATGCTCAGCTATCGCCCACTTGGCGAGCACGACATCGACCAGTACGTGGCGTTGGAGGGCTACGCGTTCAACGTGGAGCTCGATCGCGCCGGCTTCGATGCGGCGCGTCTGGCGCGGCTACGTGGTCTCTTTGTCGATGCGAGGCTGGCCGCCCAGCTGGAGTTGCTCCCGCTGCGCGTGCAGGCCGGCGCAGGAGAACTGGCGGCAGTGGGGATCGGCGGGGTGGCCAGTGCCCCCGCGTTCCGGCGGCGCGGCTATGTGGCCGGTCTGCTCCGGCACATGGCCGATGAGTTGCGTGAACAGGGCGTCGCGCTGGCGCTGCTCTACCCCTTCAAGCCCTCGTTCTACCACCGCTATGGCTGGGCGAGCTTTTTTGAGCGGCGCGTGTACAGCGGCCCGCCCGCGCGCTTCGCGCCGTTCCGTGCCGCGCCGGGCGACTGGGTGCAGGCTGGCCCCGACCAGGCCGAGGAGTTCGACCGGATCTATCGTGGGGCGCTGCGCGGGCGCTTCGGCCCGCTGGTGCGCGACGCCGCCTGGTGGCGCGATCGCGTCCTCCACGATCACCAGCGTCGCCCGCGCTATGCCTACATCTGGCGCGATGAGCACGGCCAGGGTCGCTCCTATCTGGTCTATCACCTCGAGACGAGCGACAACGGGCTGCAGCTCGCGATCCGCGACCTCGTCGCCCTCGACCCGACCGCCCGCGCCCAGCTCTTCCACTTCATCGCCGGCCACCAGGACCAGGTGCAGCAGGTGCGCTTCCGCGCCCCCACCGACGCGCCGGTGAACCTGCTCTTCCCCGAGCCGCTGGCCTGCTCGGTTGCGCCGGATCTGATGCTGCGCCTGCTCGACGTGCCTGCTGCGCTCGCGCAGTACCCCTTTCCGCCGGCGGTGGCCGGGCGCCTGACGCTCGCGGTGAGCGACGACTGGATCGCTGCCAACCAGGGTGTCTTTGCGCTCGAGTGGGCCGCTGGTCGCTGCCAGGTGACGCGGCTGCCTGATGCCGCCTCCGCCGACCTGGGCTGCGACGTAGCGGTGCTGGCTCAGCTCTACAGCCGCTACCTGCGGCCGCGCACCGCTGCCGCCTTTGGCGTGCTTGCGGCGCACGGTCGCGCGGCGCTCGAGCTGCTGGAGCGGGCCTTCGTCGGCCTCGCGCCATTCTGCTCGGATCGGTTTTAGGTTGGGCCGAAGTATGGGCGCAGCCAGGGCTTCGGCCTTGCGGAACGAGAGCGTGGAGCCGTCAGCCAGACCTCAAGGAGGAGCGTATGCATCGCCGCCAGTTTTTTGGCCTGCTGGCCGCGCTTGCCGCTGCCGGGGCCGCCGGGGGCCACGCGGTTCGCCGCGTCGCCGCGCAGACCGACCGCAGCCTGTGGTGGCCGCCCGCCCCCGGGGGCACGCCGCTGCCCAACCGGGTGGTGCTGGAGTGGCGCTACCTCGCCGGGCGCATCAGCGAGGGGGGGCAGGACGTCGGCTTCGTGGTCTCGCTGGCCGATTTCAATGCGCCGTTCGTTGATCCGCCTCAGCTCCTGGTGATGCGCGAGGACCTCGCCGGCGCTGCGCCGCACCGCGCCCAGGTCTACCCCGGTTCGCTCGCTTACGACGCGGCCAGCGCCACCTATCGTTTTGCGGCGAGCAGCGGCGCGGCTGCGGCCACCTGGCGTTTCGACAGCGCCAGCCAGCGCTACACGCTGGGTGTCGTCAGCCCCGAGCTTGAGCTCAGCGGGCTCACCCTCATCCCGCAGGGCGCGCTCATCCCCGAGGCGGGGACCGGCCAGATCACCACCGCTACCTTCGGTGGGGTCGATATCTTCTCCGACTACCACGCCGACTGGGTGGCGATCAGCCGCGGGGGTGCCAATGTCGGTGTCGGGCGCCTCGATATGCAGTCGATCCGTCCCGCCGCCTTCACCCTGCCCACGGGCTTTAGCCATCACTGGTTTGCGGTGGCGGCTGAGAGCGAGGGCGCGCCCGTCTGGATCTCCGCCTGGCGCCTGGTCTCGGAGCGAACCTTCTGGACGGTCACGATTGCCCGCAATAGCGGCGCGAGCTGGAGCGTCGAGTCGTTCACCGAGCGCAGTCCTGACATCGCCTACCCGCTGAACGTGGAGGTCCTCGCGTGGCAGCCGCAACCCGTGGCGGAGGGCGAGCCGCCGCGTCGCACCGGCCGGCGCTGGCTCCTCTCGGCGGGACGCAGCGCCCCCGGTGATCTGCTCAACCTGGTCGTGAATGTTGCACCCGGCCAGTTCATCAGCGGGGCGCGGGTGGGGACAGGACTTGCCACAACGCCGCTGATGCAGGAGGCGGTCGGCCGTGAGGCCAACGGCTCGCTGCAGGGGGCGGCCCTGGGGCCGGTGCGCCTGGTGGTGGCCGAGTCCACGTTCAGCGAGCTTGCCGGCCAGCGGCTGCACCTGCCCCTGCTTCGCCAGTGATGACTGACGACTGAGCATTGCGCTATGGCCATCCGTCCGCTCTACATCTCGCCGGTGGGCCGGGGTGGCGTCGACTTCGGCATCCAGAACATCACCCGCGCCGTGCAGACTGCCGGGCTGCAGCCCGCGCTGCTGCGCCTGCCCGAGATCTACAACTTCCTGCCGATGCTGATCCCCCGGGCCATGCCTGAGGGCTGGTGGCGCGGCTTCGACCTCCTCCAGGGTCGCTCGCGGGTGGCCTTCAGCTTCATCGCCAGCGGGTTGCCCGTGGTCACCACCGTCCATCACCTGACGACCGACCCGGACTTGCAGCCCTACAGCTCGTTCGCCCAGCGGCTCTTCTACCGCCTGGTCGAGTCGCGCTATGACGGGCTCTCGGTAGCCTACGCCGACGCGGTGGTCTGTGTGAGTCGCTTCACGCAGCGCCAGGTGGAGCGGACCTACGGTCGCGCCGACAGTGTGATCATCTTCGACGGCATCGACACCGATGTCTTCGTGCCCACGCCGGACCTCGCCCGCCGCGATGATGGTCTGCCGCCCTCCGAGGGGCGCATCAGGCTGCTGTTTGTGGGCAACCGGACCCGGCGCAAGGGCTTCGACCTGCTGCCGCGGATCATGGACCGACTGCCGCCGGACTATGTGCTCTACTACACGGGTGGCTTCCAGGGGCGCGAGACGGCTCCGCCGCATCCGCGTATGCTGCCGATCGGTTCGCCCGACCGGGCCGGCCTGGTTGCGGCCTACCAGAGCTGCGATATCCTGCTCTTCCCCTCGCGGCTGGAGGGCTTTGGCATTGCCCCGGCCGAGGCGCTGGCCTGCGGTCGCCCGGTGGTGACCACCGACGCCTCGGCGTTGCCCGAGGTGGTGGACGATGGGCTCAACGGCTTCCTGGTGCCCCGTGACGACGTGGCGGGCTATGCCGAGAAGGTGCGGCTGCTGGGCGAGGACGCGGCGCTGCGCCGGCGCTTCGGCGAGCACGGCCGCCAGAAGGTTGTCGCCAGCTTTGGCTACGACCAGCTTGGGGGTGGCTTCGCGGCGCTCTACGAGCGGCTGCTGGGTGGCGCGTAGGGAGTGTCGGGACGCTCAGGTTGCCCGCCGGATCGCATCGTCCGCGATGCGGGCCAGCGCCTCGCGCGCCTCACCGGGTGGGAGCCTAGCTAGGGCGCCGCGCGCCCGCTCGGCGCTGCGGGCGATCTCGGCACGGGTCGGGACAAGACCATGACGGCCCACTTCGGCCACGGCCCAGGCCAGTTCGCCGGCGTCATCGCTGTCGATGGCGGCGGCCAGGCGCTCACCGTCGCCGAGGGTCGCGGCGAAGATCAGCGGAAGGGTGATGGCTCCGGCGCGCACACTCGCGCCCGGGGCCTCGCTGCCATTGGGGGTAACGAAATCGCGCACTTCGTCGCCGAGCCGCCAGGCCAGCCCCAGGTCGTGGCCGTAGCGCCCGAGGGTCGCGATCTGCTCGGGCTCGGCGCCAACCGATGCCGCGCCGGCCTTGCAGGCCGCTGCAACCAGCGCCGCCGCGGTGTGGTCGATGCGCTCCAGGTGCCGGGCCTGCGCCTGCTCCAGCGGGCGCAGCGGCGCGGCTGGGAGCAGCGTCCCCTCCGTCACCTGCTTGACCGCGTCGGTGTAGTAGGTGATCACGCGCGGGTCGGGGCTGAGCGCCATCTCGCCGGCCGCCAGGGCGAAGAGGTAGTCGCCGACCATCAGGGCCACGCCATGGTTCCAGGGGCCCACCCGCGGCTGGCCACGCCGGCGCTCCGCCTCATCGACCAGCGTGTCGTGGGTCTGCGTGGCGGCGTAGATCAGCTCAACGGCCGCCGCGGCGTGGATGGCCCGCTCACGCTGGTACGCGCCGGTCTGCGCGGCCAGGAGCACCAGCGCGGCGCGCAGGCGCGGTCCGTCGGGCTGTAGCAGACGTGACCCGGCAACGCTGATCACGGCGGCACGGGCGTGGGTCCGCTCGTGGATGATCTGCTCCACCTGCTGCAGGTCGGCGATCAACGCCGGCGGGAGGGTTAGCTGGCTCATAGGTGCGTCGCCGCCTATGCTGAGCGTGTGGCTCGTTGCGATTCCTGATATACATTATACGGTGCAATAGCCTTGAGGTTTGACAGCGCCGCGCGCGGAGCACACAATACTGGCAGCAATCGCCTGGCCTGCCAGTTAACCTGGAGCATAGCTTCTGGAGGGACCTACCGATGACCGACCGTTCGCGTCTCGCTCGTACCCTCGGCCTGACCGTCGGCCTCGCCGCCGGGGCGGCCGGACTCGGCGCCGTTGCCGCGTTACGCCGCCAGTTGCCCCGGGTTGCCGGGCGCCAGCCGCTGCCTGGTCTCAGTGCGCAGGCCGAGGTGCGCCGCGACCGCTGGGGTATTCCCCACATCTATGCGGCCAGCAACACCGATCTCTTCGCCGCGCTTGGCTATACCCACGCCCAGGACCGGCTCTGGCAGATGGAGCTGAACCGGCGCACCGGCCACGGCCAGCTCGCCGAGATCTTCGGTCCGGTGGCGCTCAGCTCCGACCGCTTTGTGCGTACACTCGGTTTCGGGCGGATCGCTCGCCGCGAGGTCGACCTGCTCGATGACGAACTGCATGCGATCATCAGCGCCTACGTGCGCGGGGTCAATGCCTGCCTCGAAGCCAGCCGCGGACGGTTGCCGCTGGAGTTTCGCATCCTCGGCTTCCAGCCCCGCCCCTGGGAGCCGGCCGACCTTCTGGTCTGGCCCAAGATTATGGCCCTGACCCTCTCGGGGAACTGGACCAGTGAGCTGTTCAACAGCAAGATCATCGCAGCCGTTGGCGCCGAGCGCGCTGCGGCGATCGCGCCGCGCTACCCCGGCGCCGCGGTGGTCAGCGTGGCCCCCGAGGTCGAGCTTCCGCCGCACCTGGGCGAGGGCGCCCTCCGGCTGGCCGCTGAGGCCGCCCCCTTCACCGGTGAGAGCGGCGCTCCCCAGGGTTCGAATGGCTGGGCCGTCGCCGGGACACGCACCTCCAGCGGTCGCCCGCTGCTGGCCGAAGATCCGCACCTCGGGCTGACCATGCCCGGCCTCTGGTACCTGGTCCACCTGGAGGGCGGCGACTTCAAGACGGCCGGTGTCAGCCTCCCCGGCACGTGTGGCGTGATCATCGGCCACAATGAGCGCATCGCCTGGGGCCAGACCAATACGATGACCGACAACCAGGATCTCTACATTGAGCGCTTCCACCCCGAGGATCCCGACTGCTACGAGTGGCGCGGCGAGTGGCGCGAGGTGACGACGCTGCGCGAAGAGATCGTGGTCAAGGGCCAGAAAGAGGTGGTGCTGGTCGATGTGCGCCTCACCCACCACGGCCCGATCATCGACGAGATCGCCGGCCCGGAGGGCTCGCCCTTCCGCCGGAGTGCGCCGGCCACGCCCCACCAGGCCCTGGCGCTGCGCTGGACGGCGCTCGACCCCTCGCCGGCGCTCTCCCGCGCGGTCCTGCGCATCAACCGCGCCCGTGACTGGGGCGAGTTTCGCGCTGCCCTGGAGGACTGGGATGTGCCGCCGCAGAACTTTGTCTATGCCGACGTAGACGGCCATATCGGCTACGTGGTTGGCGGCAAGCTGCCGGTGCGCGCGCGCGGCGATGGCCAGACGCCCGTGCCCGGCTGGGACGGTGAACACGAGTGGCAGGGCTTCATCCCCAGTGATGCGCTGCCCGCCAGCTTCGACCCGCCGGGTGGCATCGTGGTGACCGCGAATAACCGCATCGTCGGCACGAACCACCCCTACCACGATGCCATCCAGGGTGAGTGGGCCAACCCTTACCGCGCCGAGCGCATCCTCGCCTTGCTCCAGGCCAACGAGCACCACGATACCCGCAGCTTCGCCCGCATCCAGAATGACCTGCACTCGCTGCCGGGGCTGCAGCTCGCGCGCCTGGTGGCGCGCCTGGAACCCACAGAGCCGCTGGAGCAGGCCGCCCGTGATCAGTTGGCCGCCTGGGATGGCGAGCTCACCGCCGCGAGCGTTGCCGGCGCGATTTATGACGCTGTGCGTTATCACCTGCTGCGCGAGGTCTATGCCAAGCTTGGCGAGCTGATCGGCGCCCAGGGCGGGCTCGGCGCGTTCGGTGCGTTGCCGTCGAACGTCTACCTTGAGCGGGCGCTCCCGGTGGTGCTGGCCCGCGCTGAGGCGGCGACCGACCTCGCGCAGCCCGACCCATGGCTTGGTGGCGAGCGGACCTGGGGCGCCGTGCTCGCTGCGGCCCTGCGCCACGCAGTGGCCGAGCTGCGCGCCCGGCTCGGCCCCGACCCGGCCCGCTGGAGCTACGGCAGGGTCCACAGCCTCACCCTGCGTCACCCGCTGGGGAGCGTGCCGGCGCTGGCGCCGATCTTCAACCGTGGCCCCTGGCCCACCGGCGGCGATGTTGACACCGTCAACCAGAACTATGTGCCCCGCCAGACCGCCGCCGGGCCGGTCTACAACGCCCCGTCGTACCGGCAGATTCTTGACCCGGGGGACTGGGACGCAGCGCGAGTAATCATCCCCGCGGGGCAGAGCGGCCACCCGGTGAGCCGTTACTACAGTGACATGGCTGCTACCTGGCGCGCGGGTGGCTACTGCCCCCTGCTCTGGAGCCGCGAGGCTGTGGAGCGCAATACCAGCACCGTGCTGACCCTCGAGCCGCAGTGAGGGGCGGTGACGGTGTGGAGGTGTGGGCCGACCTGCCTTGCCCGGCGCATCCCCATCGTGTACAATGCCGTGGATTTTGTTCGCGCTGCGTCAGAGGCCCTCAGGGTGTCGATGTCTACACTTGATCTGTCGCGGCCACAGGCCGTCGCCGAGCCGGTCCCCGGCGATGCTGCCGCTCGCAGCCGGCCCTGGTCGCTCACGGTCGAGCAACTGGCCTACCTGGCGCTGGCCGTCGTGGCGCTGATCGCCCACCTCTGGGCCCTTGGCGACCGGGCGCTGCACCACGACGAGACGCTGCATGCCGCCTACTCGTGGTACCTGCTGGTTGGTCGGGGCTACATCCACGACCCGCTGCTCCACGGTCCGCTGCTCTACTACCTCGGGGCGGCCGGCTACTTCCTCTTCGGTGACAACGACTTCGTGGCCCGGCTCGGGCCGGCCCTGGCGGGAACGGCACTCACCCTCACGCCCTACCTGGTCCGCCGTGAGCTCGGGCGCGCCGCGGCGCTGATCGCCGCGGTCTACCTGCTGATCTCGCCGGTGGCGCTTTACGTCGGGCGCTTCTTCCGCCACGATATCTACTCGGCGCTCTGTGAGATCCTGGTCTTTGCCGCGATTGTGCGCTACGTCGCTACGCGCCGCACCCGCTGGCTCCTGGTGGGCGCCGGCGCCTTCGGCTGCATGCTGGTCAACCAGGAGACCAGTTATCTCTTCCTGCTGATCATGGCCGCGCCGCTTGCTGCCACCTTCCTGTGGCGCGTCTTTCGCCCGGGGCTGGCCCTGGTGGCCGCGCTGGGCGTGCTGGTGGCCGCGCTGATCTTTGTGCTGCCCGGTCAGGCGCGGGTGGACAGTGCCCACAATGCCGAGCGCGATCCCCAGAGCGGGGCGATCGTGGTCGATCGCCCCGGGTTCTTCGGCTGGCCGCCGCTGGAAACCGAGGACAATGCCTACGCGCTGCGGGTGCGCAACCGGGCCGATGACGACGCTGGCCGCGGGTTCTTTGCGAACCTCGGGCTGTACCTGCTGGACCTATGGCGCTTTTTCCGCCACCCGGCGGTGCTGCTGGCCCTGGGTGCCATACTGGCCACGCTGGCGGCGCTGGTCCACCTGATCTGGCAACGTCCCGGCCCAGAAGGGCGCACCCCCTGGCAGGCCGCCCGGGAGCGGGGCGATCCGGCGGCGGAGGTGTTCGCCAGCCTCGGCGCCGGCCGGCGCTGGCTGGTGGCCCTGGCGCTCGTGCTCGGCATCTATGCCGTGTTCTTCACCGCCTTCTTCAGCAACCTCATCGGGGTGGTCAGCGGTGTGACCGGTTCGCTGCTCTACTGGCTGGCGCAGCACAATGTCGAGCGTGGCGGCCAGCCCGGCCACTATTACCTGTTCTTGCTCGGGGTCTACGAGCCGCTGCTGCTGATCTTCGGTGGGGTCGGGCTGATCCTCGTTGCGCGGGATGCGCTGCGCGCCGCCCGGGCCGGCTCCGGGCAGGCTGCCGCCGCGCCGTCGCGTGCGGGCGGTGGGCTGGAGGCCGGCTTCGCCGTCTACCTGCTCGCCTGGTGGGCGCTGGCGGCCCTCGGGCTGTACACCTGGGCCGGCGAAAAGATGCCCTGGCTCACGCTGCACATCAGTCTGCCCTGGACGCTGCTGGCCGCATGGGGCGCCCAGCGCCTGATCTGGAACCGGCGGCGCGCCGCCGAGCAGGCCGTGCTCGCCGCCGAGGATGGGGAACTGGCCCGCGCCGCCGGGCGCGCCGCCTGGACGATCTATGGCGTGCTCTTTGCCGCAATCGTCGGGCTGAGCTTTGTGCTGCTAACCGCGATTGTGGCCTTCGGCGAGCAGTCGGTGCTGGCGCCCTGGGTTGTGCCCGCTGCCGCCCTGGCGCTGATCGCCATGCTGACCATTGGCGCCGGGCTGCGCTGGGGGCCGGGTCACGCCGTGGCTCTGCTCGCCGCCTGCACCGGGCTTGCGATCGGCCTCTACACCGCCCGCTCGGCGGTGCGCCTCGCCTTCATCAACGGCGACGTGCCGGTCGAGGCCATGGTCTACACCCAGACCTCGCCCGACGTGATGCGCGTGGTGCGTCGGCTCGAAGCGGCCTCTATCCGCCGCGGCCGCGGCCTGGCGATGCCGCTGATCTACGATAACGAAACCGTCTGGAACTGGTACCTGCGCAACTTCAGCGCCGCCGAGCGCACCGGTGGACAACTGGTTGGGCCGCCCGACGCCCGTGTGATGGCCGTGCTGCTGCTCCAGGAAAATCTCGACCGCTACCCGGAGAACCGGCGCTATCTGGAGGGCTTTGTCATGCAGCGCTACCCGCTCCGCTGGTGGTTCCCGGAGGACCAGGTCTACCGGCTCGGCCCGGGCTGGCGCGAGGTGCCGCTGGAGCAGAGTCCGTTGCTCGGCCAGTTGCTGCGCGCGCCGCTCGATCGCGGGGTGGGCGAGCGCTGGTGGCGCTTCCTGATGTTCCGCCAGCCCGGTGCGCCACTCGGCTCGACTGACTTTGTGATTGCGGTGCGCCCCGAACTCGCCGACCAGATCGGGGTTGGGCTCGGCGGGCGCCTGGGGGGCGCGCGACGTGGAGAATGAGTGTTGTGGCAGTAGAGACGCTTGACCAATCGGCGCGCCCCCGTGCCCTGAGCCGCCCGGTGGACCTGTCGCGGTTCAACTGGGAGCTGGCCATCTTCGCCGTGATCATGATCGCGAGCGTGGTGGCCCATCTCTGGGGCCTGGGCGGCATGGCCATGCACCACGACGAGAGCATCCACGCCTGGTCGAGCTGGCGCCTCTACAGCGGCGCGGGCGGCTTCAACTGCTGGAGCGGGCTCGACGAAAACGGGCGACCCCGCGGCGGTGTGACCGCGCCGACCTACTGTTACGACCCGGTCTACCATGGGCCGTCGCTCTACTACGTCACTGCCTTCGCCTACTTTCTCTTCGGCGATGGTGACGCCCAGGCCCGCCTGCCTATGGCCGTGGCCGGCATCCTGCTGGTCGCCTCGGCCTGGTGGCTGCGGCCCTACCTCGGGCGGCGTGGCGCGCTCGTAGCCGCGGTGCTGCTCGGCTTCTCACCCTCGCTGCTCTACTACACGCGCTTTGCGCGCCACGACGGCCTGATGGTGCTGTGGGAGCTCTGGATGTTTATCGGCGCCCTGCGCTGGATCGACACCGGACGCGCCCGCTGGCTCTACCTCACGGCGGCAGCCGTGGCCCTCGCCATCGCTACCCACGAGCTCTACTACATCCTGTTCTTCATCTTCGGCGTCTTCGTGCTGATGCGCCTGCTGGCCGAGAGCCGCTTCGCACGCTATCTGAACCGCTTCCTCGTCGCGGTGATCGGCCTCTGCCTGCTGCTCATGCTCGTCAACCCGCGCATCCCCGTGGGCCAGGGGCTCTACTTCGGCGAGAAGGCTTTCCTGGTGGCGTCGGCCTTTCTGCTTGCCTGGCTCTGCCAGCGCCTGTGGGATCCGACACCAGTGTTGCTGCCTCGCCTGCGGGCGCTGTGGTTCGAGCAACGCGCGACGCTCTGGGTGGCGTTGAGCATCCTCGGCGGCATCTACCTGGTCTTCTACTCGTCGTTCTTTGCCTACATGCGTGGCGCGCTCGACGGGCTCTATGCTGGCCTGGCCTACTGGCTCGGCAGCCAGCAGGAGTATGCCCGCGGCGATCAGCCCTGGTACTACTACCTGATGCAGCTGCCGCTCTACGATCCGCTGGCCGTGCTGGCCGCCATCGCTACCGTGGTGGCCATGGTCGTCGCCGTGGTCCGGCGCTTCGTCGCGGGGCGGCGCGCCGCGCGCCTGGCGGTCGCTGCGCCCGCCGATGAGGCCGCCGGGGCGGATGCCCCCCCCGCGCCCCCCTCACCGGCGGCGGTTCCCGGCGCGGACCAGCAGCCCTGGGAGCTCTACCCGCTGCTCACTGTGTTCTGGTTCTGGACGGCGCTGATCATCTTCTCCTGGGCCGGTGAGAAGATGCCCTGGCTCGTGGTGCATATGTCGCTGCCGGGCTCGCTGCTGGCCGCCTGGGTGATCGCGCGCCTGCTGCGGGTCAGCGAACGTGGCCTGCAGGCCGCCGAGCAGCAGCGCGCCAGCGCCGAGCCCGATGCCGGCGGGTTCAGCCCGCGGGCCCTGGTCTGGCTGGTACCAGTGCTCACCGCGCTGATCGCGGTCGCGGTCGGGGTGGCACTGTGGCGCTTCGGGCTCAGCGGGCAGGGGCAGGAGGGCCAGCGCAACCTGCTCCAGGGCATCGTGCCCCTGCTGATCGCCGGCGGCCTGATCTACGCCTTGCTCAGCCTGGCCGCCAGCCTGGGCGCGCGGGTCGTGCTGGCCGTGGCCGGCCTCACGCTCGCCGCTGGCCTGGGCGCCTATACCGTGCGCGCCACCTGGATGGTCGTCTACCACCACCCCGATACGCCGATCGAGTTGCTGATCTACACCCAGACCGCGCCGGAGGTGCCACTCTATGTGGCCGATATTCGCGAACTGGCGATCAACCTCACCCGCGGGAGCCGCACTGCCCAGGACCAGACCGGCGGGCTGAGTATGCCGGTGTTCATCGACAGCGGCGACGCGAACGGCGAAGGCTCGCTGGCCTGGCCGCTCCAGTGGTACTTCCGGGACTTCCAGCGGCTCGCCTGGACTAGGCGCGACGCCTACCAGACCAACCCCGGCCCGCGGAGCTTCGAGGTGCAGATGCCCGACGGCGCTACCGCCCTGGCCCCGGTGGTGCTGCTCTACCGCCCCCACGTCACCGAGGCGGTGCGCACGGTGCTCAGCGACTACTATGTGCAGCCCTATGGCCCGGCGGGCGTCTTCAACTGGTGGTTCCCCGAGGGCGACAAGTGCGCGCCCAATAGCCCCGGTTACAAACGCTTCTACTACAGCACCTGGACGCCCGTTGAGACGCTGCTCAAGCCGGCGGGCGCCGGCGGCTCCGGCGGCTGTGGGCGCGACATCTCCAGCGAGCTTCACGGCCCCTATGCACCACTGCTCTGGCCCTTCCGCGCCGAGAACTGGGGCACCCTGGGCCGCTTCCTGCTCTTCCGCGACCTCCCCTACCCCCTGGTCCCCGGCGCCCGTGAGATGGAGGTCTGGGTACGCAGCGATCTCGCCGGTGGCGCCGGCACCACCGTGGCCGCGCCTGCCTCGCCCGAGTTGCGCCTGCTCGCCCAGCAGGTGGTGACCCTGCCCGTCGGCGGCAGCGGGCCGACCGGGGTGGCCACCGATGCTCAGGGTAACCTCTACGTGGCCGACACGGGCAGCCACCGCATCCACGTCTTCGGCCCCGATGGACAATTGACCCGCAGCCTCGGCGGCCAGGGCACCGCCCTCGGCGAGCTGAATGAGCCCCGGGGCGTGGCGCTGGACGCGCAGGGCAACCTCTACGTGGCTGATACCTGGAACGCCCGGATCGTCAAGTATGACCCGCAGGGCCGGCCGGTCGCCGCCTGGGGTAGTGGCGACCAGGACCTGGGCGACGGGCGCCGCGCGACGATCACCGAGGGTGACGCGGCGCGCAATGCCGCCAGCCCGCTCGGCATGTTCGGCCCGCGCGGCGTGGCGGTGGACGCGCAGGGCAATGTCTATATCGCCGACACCGGCAACAAACGCATCATCGTCACCGACAGCGCGGGAACCTTCCTCTACCAGTTCGGTTCGGCCGGGGCTGAGCCGGGCCAGTTCAATGAGCCCACCGGGGTGGCGCTGGACGCCCAGGGCAACCTTTACGTCGCCGATACCTGGAACGGCCGCGTGCAGGTCTTCGCCCCCGACGGCAGCGGGCAGGTCGGGCCGATCCCGATCGTCACCTGGCAGGTCTCCGGCTGGCGCCCCAACACCTACGATGATCCCTCGATCGCCGCCAGCCCTGATGGCAAGGTCTTCGTGAGCGTGCCCAGCCGCAACCAGGTGCTTGCGTTCAACCTGCGCGGCGACCCGCTGCTGCGCTGGGGCGGCCCGGGCGGCGACCTTGCCTCGCTCCGCGGCCCCAGCGGGCTCGCTGTCGCTCCCGACGGCGCGGTCTGGGTCGCCGACCGGACCGCCAACCGGGTGCTGCGCTTCGCCCTGCCCGCGGTAGCCCCCGGTAGCTGAGCCATGGACTACGCATACCTGAACCACGACATCCCGCCGGTCGCCGAGGGCGTGAGCGACGCATGGCGGCGCGCCCTCAGCCGCCTCGGCGACTACACGGCGCTGGTCGTGCGCGCGCTGAACCTGCGCCCCACGGCGGTGAGCCTCTACGCCCAGACCGAACGCCACCTGCTGGTGCGCATCTCAACGCCCGGCGAGCACCTCATGCTGCGCATCGCCCCCGAGGACAACCTGGCGGCCCATAGCTTCTTTGTGCGCACGATGAGTGGCCAGGCCCTGCCCTCGGCCCGCATCATCCAGCGCGACCTGTCGCGCACGCTGGTGCCATTCGCCTACGTGCTGGAGAGCTTCGTGCCGGGCGTACCCGCCGCAACGCTCAGCGAGCCGCACCTGCTGCGTGGCGCGGGTCGCCAGGCCGGGCGGGCGTTGCGGCGCATGCACCGCGTCAGTACTCCCGGCGCGGGCCGCCCGACACCAGCGGGCCGCTGGCCCCAGCTGGCCTGGCCAGTGGTGCTGCAGCAGATCGGCGCGCAGCTTGCTCCGCCCCCGGCTGATGCGCTGCTCTTCGGTGAGGATGAACGGGCCGTGCTCACAACCCTGCTGGACGACGAGCGGCTGACGATCAGCCAGCCGGTGCTGATGCACGGCGCATTCGGGCCGGCGGTCGCCCGCTGCACCGCCGGGATGCACGTCCACCTGGAGGCGATCGAAGCGCCGGGCCGCTGGGTCGCCGGCGATGGGCTGTTCGACCTGGCATGCGGGCTGTGCCCGGTGTACCCCGCGCCCTGGCGCGACGGGCTGCTCGATGGCTACAACGCAGCGGGGCCGCTCACGCCCGCCGAGCAGGAACGGCTGCCGCTGCTGCAACTGCTGGCTTGGTCCTGGCTCGCCTGCTACCACTACATGCGCGCCGAGCCATACGCGGCGGCGCGCGATGAGGCGCTCCGCTTGCTCGAGACCCTCGTCGCCGCGTGACGTGGGCATGGCCGATAGCCGATCGCCCTACAGTTGCATCTTGCTCTGCCACGACCCGCCTGGCGGCTCAAGCAGCCGGCCAGGGCCTGGCCGAGGCATTTATGCCGACGGCGTGAGCGTGCCGGCCACTGCATGAGGCGAAACAACTGTGGCAATAGCCGATTGAGGGTTCGTGAGTCACCGGGCAAGCTAGAGCTCACGGCTTTGCCAAACCTGTGAGCTCGCGGGGTTCAATCCGCTCCAGCCAGGCGAAGAGCTCCGCAAACACCCGCTCGCGCACCGGCCCGGCCGAGAGCACCAGGTCGTGCACGCCGTCCTCGATGGCGATCAGCGTGACGTGGCGGCCCAGGCCAGGGCTGAAGCGGCGCATATGCGCCACGTTCAGCACGATATCGGCGTGCATACAGCGCTCGTTCCAGAAGCGGGCGTTGAGTGAGCGGGCTGCATGCATTACCAGCACCGGGCAGGCAATGGCAAGCCCGGCCTGCACCCGGCGCTGCCCGGCCACAATTGCCCGCAGCCAGCCTGCATAGGTCTGGAAGCCAATCACCGGCTTCCATGCCAGGTTGAACTCCCACTCGCCGTGGTAGTTGCGGTGCAGACTCTCGGTATAGGCCGGTGCAAGGTCCTCGCGGAGCGGCAGCCGCGGGAAGCGGGCGCCGAGCAGGACATACAGCCGGGCGAGCAGGTGTTTGAACCAGGGCAGGTTCAGGTCGAAGAAGGGACTGTTGAGAAACAGGGCCTTGATCTGCCCGCGCCACCGGCCCTCGTGGGCATAGAGCGCGGCAATCAGCCCGCCGGTGGAGTGGCCGTTGAGCAGCAGCCAGCTGTGGCCCTCCTCGCCGCTGATGATCGCGATCGCCGCGTCGAGCTCGGCGTAGTACGCGCGCAGGTTGGTGCAGTAGTTCGGTGTCTGCCCGGGACGGAGCGACCGGCCGTACTTGCGCAGGTCGAGGGCGTAAAAGTCGTAGCCGTTGGCATTGTAGGCGGCGGCCAGGTGCGCCTGGAAGAAGTAGTCGTTGAAGCCGTGAAGGTAGAGCACCGCCCGGGCGGCAGGCACAGCCGCCCGCCTCCGCACCAGGGTTGCCACCACCGGCCCTTCATCGTCGGGCGGCAAGTTGAGCGTGCGGGCCTCGAAGCCGGCGAGAGCGTCGTCGGCGGCCCAGGGCGTCGGCGAACGGTCGCTGGTCGGTTCGCGGGTTGGAGAGACCATCGGAAAACTCCTGAAGCTTCGGGTCAGCGATAAGGGCTCATACCGTATTCGGGTGCGGTGGTGTGCATGGACTGGTCCTGCGTCGCAGCGTGATGCGAACTGCGCGGCTCGTCACTCATCACTCGTCACTGGTCTCAGGCCTGCCTCACCAGCTGACCACGATCTCGGCCTCACCACCGCTGACCGGCACGGCGACGTAGGGGCTCATCCCCGCCCGGTCGATCCGGGTCGGCACGGGCGTGCCATCGCGGGTGACCTGCAAGGGCAGTGCAGCGATGTCATGCGGCACGAGGATGCGCACGTAGGCGCTGGCGGCGCTACTGGTGAGCGTCAGGGCGATGGAACGCTCCGCGCGCCGCCAGTGGTAGGCGGCGTAGCCATCGGAAGCGGCGTAGCGCGCCACGGCGCGCACCTCACGGAAGCTCGGGTCGGCCGCCCAGCGCGGGGTGAGGATCAGGTCGCTGAAGCGGCTGGCCCGGTCGTTGAAGCCGGCCGCCCCCTCGAACAGCGCGCCGATCATCGCCCCGGCGCCCCAGCCGTCGGTCGCGAGCGTGTCGGGTCCCTGGATGCCCGGATTGCCGGCCGGGTAGTACCAGAGATAGCTCGCGCCGGTGAGCGCGGTGAGTGCGGCGTAGCGGCGCAGAATGTCGAAGCCATAGGGCTCCAGGCCGAAGCGGAAGGCCCCGCGCGCCAGTTCACCGCCGACCAGCGGCATGATCCCACCGTTCACATACTCGCCCGGGTTCTCGCCTTTGCCGCCGGCCATGCCAAAGCTGCCTGCGGGGAACGGCGGATCGATGCTGTACCACTCGGCGAAAGCGCGGTTAAAGGCGCGCCGCTGAAAGTACTCCTCAACGATGCGCTGGCCCTGCTGCGGATCGAGCACGCCACGGTTCAGCGCATAGGCGTTGGAGAGGCTCAGTTGCACATCGGGGTCCACGCCTGCCGGGCGGAAGGCAGGGTCTTCGGGGACGAAGTGGGTGAAGAAGCGCCCGTTCCAGGCTAGCTGGTTCAGGCGATCCATAAGCGCGCGGCTCTGCTCGCGCCAGCTCGCCGCGCGCGCCGGGTCGCCGACCCGCTCCTCGGCGCGGGCCATGAGCTCCAGGGCGTGCGCAAGGCCGGTATTGTCACCGTGGAAGGTGCCCCAGATCGTGTCGGCGTCGATCCAGTGGCGCGGGGCGGGTCGGCCGTCGGGGCTCAGCGTGGTTGGCCCATAGGCGAAGTCCCACATATCGATGGTGTAGGGGCGCCGTACCAGGCCACGCGCTGCGTCCCAGCGCAGGGGGTCACTGGTGATGTAGCCCAGGGCGCGGCGCATCGCCTCCAGGTTGCGCTCGAGCCAGGCATCGTCGCCGGTCATCTGCCAGGCCTCGTAGACGCCCTGCACAAAGAGGAACTCCAGGTCGCTCTCGACCTCCTTCCGAAAGGCGCTGACCGAGCGCGCGGGGTAGTCGATCACATCGGGGAAGCTGCCGTCGGGCCGCTGGGCAGCGCGAAAGGCGTCGAGCAGGCTGGTGACATCACGCTCGAAATAGCGGAAGCCGCGCCCCTGGTAGACGTGGTCGCGGAGCCAGAGCAGCGGGTTATCGGGCGAGCGGTAGCCACGCACCGGGCGGCCATTGAGCTCGTAGGCGACGACCGCCTGCGCCATAAAGTCACGCAAGCGCGGGTAGAGCGCGTCGAGGTCAGATTGGCCAGTCTGGAGCTCGCTGACCGCGTCGAGGGTGAAGAGCGCGCTGCGGGCACCGGCCGTTTGCCCGTCGATGATCGCGACCGCCCACTGCGGGCCGAGGTGCCCGCGCGGCAGCAGTTGGGCCGTGGCACGACTATCGCGCACGCTGAGCAGCGTGCTGCCGGCGGGCCGGAGCGTCGCATCGTAGAGGCGGAGCTCAAGCGGGCCGCTGTAGCCCGGTACCTGCACACTGACCACGAGCGGCGCCAGCGGACGCGCCGTGTGGTCCACGCCGTTGCCCAGGGTAAGCGCGGCGCGCCAGGTCGCGGCAGGCAGGCTCAGCAGATCAGCGGGGTAGCGGCGCTGCCAATCCGGCGCTAGCGGCCTGGCCACGGCGCGCCGATCATCGACGGCGGTGATCGCGTAGCGGTCGAAGAGTTGAACCCGAGCGTCATCGATCCAGAGCGGCGGAGTGCGGGGCGGCCCGAGGGCCTCGCCGCCCGCCCGTCGCCATGCGCTGAGGAACGGCTCGGCCAGACCATAGGGCGCGGGCTGGCCTGGCTCGGCGCCGCCTGGGGCGCAGGCCGTGAGCACGGCCAGCAGCCAGAGCAACAGCAGGGCAGAGGAGCGGCTACACATCACACCCGATTATACCAGGGATCCCGGGGCCTCCAGACTACTGTCGCGCAGCGGGGCCGCATTGCCCGGCTCGCGCCCTTCCTCGGCCTCCCCATGCGGCAACGGGCTGGCATGCACCTCAAACGGAATGCGGATGGTCATCGTGGTGCCTTTGCCCAGCGTGCTCTGTACGTTGATCGTGCCACCATGGCTCTCCACGATGGTATGGCAGATCGCCAGGCCAAGCCCGGTACCGGAGGTCTTGCTTCCCCCGATCGCGCCCTTGGTGGTCACAAAGGGCTGAAAGATCTGCGGCAGCAACTCCGCGGGAATACCGACGCCGGTATCCTGCACCGCCAGTTCGAGCTGGCCGTTCACGACCTGGCCGCTGACCGTGATCCGCCCGCCGCCCTGTTCGCGCATGGCATCGCGCGCGTTGGTGAGCAGGTTGATGAGCACCTGGGCGATCTGCCCACCATCACAGACAACCGTGGGCAGCGGTTCCAGCCGTTGCTCGATCTGCACATTGACCTTGGCAAACTCGGGTTGCAGCAGCGTGACCGTCTCGAACACCAGGTCATCAATCTGGCATGGCTCACGCTTCGGGTCGCGGCGGCGCGCAAAGGTGAGCAGCCCCGCGGTGATGCTCTGGCCACGGGTACAGGCCCGCAGCGCCACCTCAAGCGCCTCGTCCTTGTCGCTGACATCGCCGCTACTCAGCCCGAGTTGGGCGTAGCCAAGGAGCGCCGTGAGCAGGTTGTTAAACTCGTGGGCAATACCCGCGGCGAAGGTCCCGAGCGCAGCCAGTTGTGAGGAGCGGACCAACTCCTCCTGCTTGGCGCGCAACTCCTCGACCAGGCCGGTAGCCTGGCGGGCCAACTCCTGGCTGCGCCGGCTCTCCTCCTGCCAGGCGGCCACGGCCTGGAACGAGCGATGCGCCATGACGAGCGGGACGCCGGCGACGAGGATTAGCCAGGGGTTGGTGACCCAGATGTAGGCCAGGATGGCGCCGAAGGGCAGGGTGATGAAATGGACCCAGCTGACCTGGCAGAAACTGTCGATATAGATCTGCAGCAACGGCCGGCCGCTAGCCAGGGCGACGATCGTGGAGACGAGCAGCGTATTCAGCGTATAGTAGATGCCGGCCAGCGCGACAAAGGCCAGCAGCCCGCGCAGGCCGCTGAAGGGTGGAGCGTCTGGAAGGGTGATCGCCTGGTAGGCTATCACCATCAGGAGAAAGATAATACTGCGCTCAGCTGCGTTGAACAAGCCCTTATACCAGGGCCGCCTGCGCAGCGCGTCGACCAGGAAACCACTGAAGAGCACCACCAGCACGCCGTAGGGCCCGGTGACGGGCACCATAAAGACGATCGGCGCATCCACGACGGTCATCGCCACGCGGTCACGCCCATTGATCTCGAAGTCGACCTCGAAATAGTCCGCGAGGACACATGCGCTGAACGCGACCAGGACCACCAGCGGACCTGGCGGGGCCAGCGAGCTCCACGCCAGCGCAAGGGTGATCGCTGCCAGAGTGATCACCCAGAGTGCGTAGAGATACCAGCGCGCAGCCCGCGGTAGCGTGCTCATCGATTCCTCTGCCTTCTGGCAAAGCGCGGCGGTCGACGGGGACGAAACTCCGATCGTGGTGCACTGTCCCGTTGCGAGGGGCGCGGCGGCGGCTCGGGGGCCGCGAGTGGCCGGAGGCAGACCCTACACTCCAACGTTGGTGCGATGCGTCCGTCATCGCCAGTATAACCGTTGACCCGATCCGGAATGAAGCATACGGCGCGTGAAAGCACACAAAATAGGAACAGGAGGGTCAGTGCCCTCCTGTTCCTACGGACCGAGAGATTCTACCTTAGTTCCCCCCCCACTTACCGGCCGCGCTCGCGGCGAGGAGGAGCGAGGTGATCGAGCCCATCAGCAGCGTAACCTTCACGTAGAGGTTGACGGCATTCCACTTCATGGCGGGAAGCCCCTTTCTTCGCTTGTGGTCTTGATCCACAGGTCGGCACTCGGGTTCCCTCCGCTCCGCTCCGGGCCGATCGGCCCCGTTCGTCCCACGTATCTGTTCTCGCAATCTCTCGGTCCGCGCTGGAGTATAACAGACCCTTCACGATTTGACAACCACGTTGATCGCGAAAGACTGTCAGATCTTTTTTCAAATACACATCTTCTGAAAGCCAGATCGAACTCGTTAATCCGAACACCATGCACAGATCAAAAATGACAATTCGCTGACAATAACCTGGAATTGACTATTTCATTGATCAGGCGGGCGCCGGGACATCCCGGCGCCCGCCTGGTCGATCTGGCAACGGGCCGGTCAGCCGGTTGGTTCGTTCAGCAGGCGCTCAACCCGGCGATTCGCCGCGTCGAGCACCGCCCGGACGGCCGCCGTGGCCTCGTCTTCGCGCACTACGCTCACCCCAAGCAGGGTCTCGAAGCCGCCATCCAGCACGAAGGAGAGGTGGGCAAGGAAGATCTCGAGCGTGCCCAGCGACTGGCGCTGCAGGTGCTCGAGCTGGAAGTTGCCACGCGGACCGACAGCCGCGTTGAGCGCGTAGATCGTCGCGCTGGCCGCCAGCGCCGACCAGGGCTCGTCGCTGCCGCGCTCGAGTCCCTCAAAGCGTTGCTCTTGCAGCACCAGGCCCACGCTGACGCTCGGTCCGGCTCCATCGCTGCGCGCCATCACCTCAACCAGTTGCAGCCGGCGCGTGGCCGCTTGCGGCGCCCGCTCGGCAACCTGCACCAGGCTGATCTTGCGATGGTCGAGGCGGACGCCGCCCCGCACAAAGAGGATCGACTCGATGTCGCGCACGATCTGCTTCGGACTGCGCTGCGGCGTGCCAACCACGTGCACCTCGTTGATCTGCCCCTGCGGATCGGTGATCAGTCGGGCGGCATGGACCCCGCGTACCTGGTAGATCAGCTGCTCAAGCATCTGTTGACTGGACTGGAACGCCTCTGCGGTCATTGTCAATCCTCCCAGGGTAATGACTTGACTGGTTCCTCCCACGACGCAACCAAACACACACGTTGTGCGGACAACAGCAGAAGCCGGGCAACGCGCTACTACTGGTCAACTGGCAGACGACTGTTCAGCACCACCGCCGGCTGCTCGGCACCCGCCGGCGAAACCGTGGCCAGGCCACGGATCGCGCGGTAGCAGAGGATGGCGATACCCGTGGTGAGCAACACATCGCCGAGACTGAACACGTTTGCGAGCGGGATGCCGGCTGGGATGGGGAAGATGTCGGTCAGGAGCCAGAGGCGGACATCACCGTCGGCTGCGAGCGAGTTGTTGTGGATCGGCATTCCATCGGTGGGATAGTGTGCCAGGCGTCCGGCATACTCCGCCGCCGCCGGTGCCACCGGCATGTAGCCCCCATTAGCCGCGATCGCCGCCAGGTTCATCAGCACCCCGGCGGCGATCAAAACGATGCCAGGGATGTGGCGGTTCAGCACGACCCAGATGACCAGCATGGCCATTGAGAGCACGTAGAGCGGTGCGGTCGCAAACGGGATCAGCGGCTCTGCCCGGAACGGGGTGAAGATCAACAACTGCAGGCCGAGGCTGCCGAGCACCAGCGGTAGCCAGCGTAGCTCAAGTGTCACCAGGTTCCGCAGCGACCCACCACGCAGCAACGCAACCACGATCACGACCAGCACAATCACGCCATTAAGCACGTTCTCCTCCTTTGCAACGCGCAATACGCCCACGTAACGATGGAGCTTCGGCAGCGCGACAACTAGGTCGTGCCCTGGACTACGCCACGGTCGTGCGCCAGGGCAATTCTTAAAAACTCGTTGACTCTTTTACTATACCATCAATCTGGCGCGCCGTTGCAGCAATTGAGCGCAGAACAGATACTGCTGGCAAACCCGGGTACGCGGGCCTCCGGCCCGCAGGCGGGCGGGACGCCCGCGCACCCGGCGTGAGCAAAACGGGGTTTG
>DAOUBZ010000130.1:0-1652 GCA_034432515.1 Chloroflexaceae bacterium
GGTACCGAGCGCCCGATGGACTTCGCCTTCTTCAATGCCATCGGGCGCTCGGGGCTGTTTCCGCCGCATGACCCCTGGCTTGCCGGCTTCAGTATCAACTACTACTACTTCGGCTACCTGCTGATGGCGGCTATGGCTCGCCTCACCGCCCTGGAGCCCTCGGTGGCCTACAACCTGGCTCTGGCGCTGGTCTTTGCCATGACTGCCCAGGGTGTCGCGGGGCTGATCGCGAACCTGCTGGGCCTGGTGCAGACCGGCACGGGAACCAGGGGTCCGCGGGCGAGCGCCTATGTGATCGTCCCCGTACTTGGCGTGGTCTTCGTCCTGGTGGCGGGCAACCAGTCCGGCGCGCTGCAGGTGGCGCTGGGCGACGAGCGGGTGGTGGCCCTGGACGGGCGGCAGGTGCTCGCGGCGGTGGGGCAGGCCCTCGGCGGGGCGCAGACGATCAGCCTGCCCTACCCGGCGGTCACCGGCGAGTTTGGCACGATCGCGGGCTGGGAGCGCCGCGACAAGCTGGCGGACTTCAACTGGTGGTGGCCCTCGCGCTCGCTGTGGGATGTGCAGCCCTTCAGCGGGGCGGAGCGGCGTTATACGATCACCGAGTTTCCGCTCTTCAGCTTCCGCCTGGGCGATATGCACCCCCACGTGATGGCGCTGCCCTTCGGGCTGCTGGCGGCAACCCTGGCCCTTGCCGTGCTCGCCCGCCACGAGCCGCCCACCCAGGGCCGCGGGCGCGCCGGCTGGAGCGAACTGGCGCTGACCGGTATCGTGCTGGGCAGCCTCTATGCGATCAATAGCTGGGACCTGCCCACCTACCTGCTGCTCTACGGGGCGGCGCTGGCGCTGCGCCTGCTGCAGAGCGATGAGCCACGCCCCTGGTGGCGGGCGGGACGCCAGTTGCTGCTGGTGGTGGCCGCGGCCTATCTGCTGTTCCTGCCCTTTCACCTCACCTTCCGCTCGCTGGTTGGCGGCGCCGAGCCGCTGATCGACCTGCCACTGCTCGGGCGGCTGACCAGCATCATTGCGCCCTTCACCGGCTCGCGCAGCGGGCTGCACGCCTTCATCGTAATCTTTGGCCTCTTTGCCGTCGCGATCGTCGCCTTTGTGTACCTCAGCGCCACGCTTCCACCGCTTCACAACTCCACGGCTTCACATCGCTCGATTTTCCCGCTGCTCCCCTGGCTCCCGCCGGTGCTGCTGCTGCTCGGGCTGCTGGTCGGCTTTCCACTGCTGGCCCTGCTGGGGCTCGGGCCACTGGCCTGGACGCGCGCCCGGGCACTGCGTGGGCGCCCGGCGGAGAGCTTCGCCCTGCTGCTGACCGCACTGGGCTGTGCCATTCTGGTCGGAGTTGAGTTGATCTACATCCGCGATGTGTTCGAGGGGCTCTCGGCGCGCATGAACACCGTCTTCAAGTTCTACTACCAGGTCTGGCTGCTCTGGGGGACGCTGGCCCCGTTCTGCCTGTGGTGGGTGCTGACGCAAGTACAGGGCTGGGCGCGCCTGGCGGCCTGGGGCGCCGGCGGCCTCACTGCGGCGCTGCTGGCGGGCGCGCTGGTCTACCCCTGGCTGGCGCTCAGTGAGCTCGGACGCGGCCCGCTGGTCGGGCTGGTGGGCCGCACCCCGCGCGAATGGACACCGGCGGGCGAGGCGGC
>DAOUBZ010000131.1:0-10260 GCA_034432515.1 Chloroflexaceae bacterium
GCCCGTGCGGGCCCGGGCGCACCCTTCACCTCACAAGCACCAGCGCGTGCCTTACGGCTCGATCGCGATGGGCTGATTTCCCGGCCAGACAAGGGTAAATGTGCGCAACCCGGCCGGAGGGGTAAAGGCCATAACGAGACGCCCGCTGAGCAGCCCGCCAGTATAGCGTTTCTCGCGCGAATTCGCATCCCATGAGATGTAGACGTCTCTGGATGCATCGAACAGATTCCTCACATCGCCGGGGGCACGACCGTCAGCGGGTGCCAGCCAGACGATCAGGATCTGGTAGCCAGGCGCGGCTCGGTCGCAGGTGAATGAGTTGGGGTTACATCCAGGCGGGAAGCGGTCGCTCAGTTCGACCCCATCAATGCGCAGGGGGCCAGCCGCTGTGTTCAGGATGGCTTTGTCGGCCGGCTGGGGCGCTGGTGGGGGTTCGAGCGGGCGTGGCGCGATGCCGCGCAGCTCGGTGCCCAGCAGCCCGAGCAGCACATTGTACGGCGCCTGATTCTCCGGGTGGAGCTCAACGCGGGCCCGCTCAAACCACTGCACGGTGTAGCTCTTGCCGTCGGCCAGGATCTCGTCCTGCTCGTCGCTGAGGGGTAGGCCGAAGAGCGCCAGGCTCTCGGCCTCACTGACGCCACGCCGTCCGTCGAGATCGAGACCCTTGGCACGCCAGGCCGCCAGGATGGCGCCGCAGACGTTGTGACCGGTCTCGGCGAAGAAGCGACAGCCCTCTCTGGGCTCGCTCTTCGGGAAGCTGAACCAGTCCCGCTCCTGCTGCTCCAGCCGGTCAGCGCCGAGGCGCCCGATCTGGACATCGTAGGGTCGCTGGTTCTCCGGGTGCAGCTCGAGCCGATTACGCTCAAACCACTGCACCTGGAGCGGCCGGCCTTCGATCTGTTCCTCGCCCTGCGGGCCGATCGGTAGCCCGAAGACCGGCAGGCCGCCATTGCGTTCCCAGAACTCACGGATGCGCCCCTCGATGCAGAATCCCGTCTCGGCGAAGCAGCGCTGGCCGGTCTGGGCCAGCGTCGCACGTGGGGCTGCAGCGCCGATCAGGGTGGCCAGGCTAACGATCAGAATGCTCAATGCGAATGTGTGACGCCTCATCGTCTTCCTCCTGCTCCACGCGGTAGCTCAACCGCGTATGGACGACTGACGACTTTCGACCTTCCTCATATGCGCGCGCTGTGGCGCTTATACCAATTACCTGTGAACATCCGGCATTGTCACCCCGAGCAGAGCGTGGGGTCTTGCGCGACCCGCTCAGATTCCTCGCTGCGCTCGGAATGACAAGCATGCGGCATCTTCAATCGTAATTGGTATTACGGGTCCTACCGCTGACTGGTGACCAGCAAGGGGTGCCGGGCCTGCAGTGTTGCGATCACGCGGTTGATCTCGGGCAAGGGCTCGGGAGCATCGACCTCGCCGATCGGGTCCGGCCCCGAGTCGTGGCCCAGCAGCAGATTCAGCGAAGCGACCACGCAGGCGCCCAGCGCCTCGAGGTTGTAGCCGCCCTCGAGGACCATGACGATCCTGCCATGGCACAACTCCTCAGCAAGCGCGATCAGGGTGTGAGTGAGGTGGGCATAGCCACTCACCGAGAGCACCATCGGGCCGAGCGGATCGCTCCAGTGGGCATCGTAGCCCGCCGAGACCAGGATCAGCTGGGGCTGGAAGCGCCGCAGCGCCGGCACGATCACCTGCTCGAAGACGAGCGCGTAGCCGGCATTGCCCACCCCAAAGGGCAACGGGATGTTCAGCGTGGCGCCAGGGGCCCGGGTGGCGTCACCCATCTCGCCGACGCTCCCGGTGCCCGGGTAGAACGGGGCGGCGTGAGTCGAGCAGAACAGCACCCGTGGTTCACCGTAGAAGATATCCTGAGTGCCATTGCCGTGATGCACGTCGTAGTCGATGATCGCGACCCGCTGATAGCCAGCGTGATCGAGGGCATAGCGGGCCGCCACGGCGACGTTGTTGAACAGGCAGAAGCCCATGGCGCGGTCGGGCGTGGCGTGGTGGCCAGGGGGACGCACCAGCGCAAAGGCGTTGTGCGCGCGTCCGCTGATCACCGCCTCGACGGCGCCGACAGCACACCCGGCGGCGAGCACCGCCGCATCCCAGGAGTCGGCCGTCACATAGGTGTCGGAGTCAATCTGGCCGCCGCCATAGCTCGCCAGCTGGCGGACGATGCGCAGCAGGTGCGGCGTGTGGACGGCCAGCAGCGCCGCCTCGCCAACCGGCCGCGGGGTAAGCTGGTGGAGCTCGTGGCGCAGACCGCTTGCGTCGATCGCTGCGCGGACCGCCTCCAGCCGCGCCGCCTGCTCCACGTGTCCGTGCCAGGTGTGGGCGTCGAAGATCGGATCAGTGAGTATCGCGGTATCACGCATCGCTTCGCACTCCTGGCTCTGGATATGGCGCACTGCTCGTGGTATTTTACCCCAGGTTGGACGGTTGCTGGTAGGGCTGATGCAACGTCCACCGCCGGCGGCGGGGTTTGGGCCGACTATGTCGCCCGACAGCGTGTTTGCTGGTTGGTTTTGGCGCCTATGCCGCCAAAACCAACCAGCAAACTGGGGTTTGGGGCTTGCCCTAACGACGTTGCGACAGCCCGGTTGCGATAGGCAGGGCGTTTGACATTCTGCAAGCTTGCTGCTACGCTAAAGGCGAACGGGGCGTGGCTCAGCCTGGTAGAGCACCGCGTTTGGGACGCGGGGGTCGTGGGTTCAAATCCCTCCGCCCCGACCACTGTCCGCCCTGGGGCTGACCACAGGACGCCGGACGCCAGCGCACGCAGCGCCGGCTCCGGCGTTATGCTTGTTGAGCGGGAAGGAGTGGCGGGGTTGCGACCTCGCGTCGAGATGCTATGGCTACCATTCTGCTTGTAGAAGATGACGTCACCCTCGCTGAGACGCTGCGCTACAACATGGAGCGCGAAGGTTACGCGGTGCTGCTCGCTGCCGATGGGGTGCAGGGCCTCGAGCTCGCCCGCCGTGAACATCCCGACCTGGTGGTGCTCGACATTATGCTTCCGCGCCTCGATGGCTTCTCGGTCTGCCGGATTCTGCGCCACGAGAGCAATGTGCCGATCATTATGCTCACCGCGCGCCAGGACGAAGTCGACCGCATCGCCGGCCTGGAGCTCGGCGCCGACGACTACCTCAGCAAGCCCTTCAGTCTGGGCGAACTGCTCGCCCGCATCCGCGCGATCATGCGCCGCACCGAGCGCCAACCGCGCATGAGCCGCGAGGTGCTCGAGGCCGGAACACTCCGGGTCGATACCAGCAGTCGGCGGGCCTGGCGCGATGGTCACGAGTTGACCCTGCCGCAGAAGGAGTTCGACCTGCTCACCTGCCTCATTCGCAACCACGGCATCGCGCTCACCCGCGACCTGCTGCTCGAGCGGGTCTGGGGCCTCGACTTTATCGGCGATAGCCGCACCGTCGATGTACACATTCGCTGGCTGCGCGAGAAGATCGAGCCAGACCCGGGGCGGCCCCGCTACATCCAGACGGTACGCGGCGTCGGCTATCGCTTCGAGGCCCCCGAGGGCTAGCTGATGACGTCGCTCGCGCTGTTCCTCGCCGTGGCGCTGGTGGCCAGCCTCGCGCTCTGCGCCTGGCTCTGGCTGCGTGGTGAGCGGCGCGTTCCCAGCGCCCCACCCGTGCTCGCCCCGCCGCCGCTAGCCGATCCGTTCGCTCCCTTGCACCACTCGCTCTTCCAGAGCGCTGCCACCGGCCTCGACGCCGGCCTGATCGTGGTCGACCAGGCCCGCGAGGTCCAGCTGGTTAATCGGCAGGCCGAGGAGTTGCTGGCCATCGCCCCACATGCCACGGGCCAGGGCCTGATCATGCTGCTACGCGACCACCAGGCCGATGCCCTGGTGGCCGAGGTGCTGAGCGACGGCGAGCCCCGCGAGACGGCGATGAAGCCGATCGCCACCGGGCGCACCCTGCGCCTGCGCTGCACCGCACTCGCCTCCGGTGGGCAAGTCATCGGCGCGCTGCTACTGATCCGCGACATTACCCAGCTGAGCATGCTGGAGCGCTCACGGCGCGACCTGGTGGCGAATGTCTCGCACGAACTGCGGACCCCCCTGGCCTCGCTCAAGCTCCTGGTCGAGACGCTGCAGTCTGAGCCGCCACCCGCGGTGGCCCGGCGCATGCTTGGCCAGATGGCCCAGGAGGTGGACGCGGTCACCCAGCTGGTCGACGAGCTCCACGAGCTCTCGCAGATCGAGTCGGGGCGGGTGACGCTCAAGCTCACGCCGGCGCTGCTCCGCCCGGTGATCGAGCGCGCGCTTGAGCGGATCAAGCCCCAGGCCGATCGCAAACAGATCGCGATCGCCGCCGAGTACCACGACGAAGCCACCTGCGCCCTGATGGACGGCGACCGGGTCGGGCAGGTGCTGCTGAACCTGCTGCACAATGCCGTGAAGTTCAGCTCGACGGGCGGCACGATCACGGTGCGCACCAGCCTGCTCAAGACCAACGGTGAGGCGAGCCCCGAGGAGGCCGGCCAGGCGGGCGGGCCCTGGCTGCAGGTCAGCGTAAGCGATACCGGGATCGGCATTCCGGCCCAGGAACTGCCGCGGATCTTTGAGCGCTTCTACAAAGTGGACCGGGCGCGCACGCGCAACGCCGGCGGTACGGGGCTGGGCCTGGCGATTGCCAAGCATCTGGTGGAGGGGCACGGCGGGCGACTGTGGGCAGACAGCGTCGAGGGGCGGGGCAGTACCTTCAGCTTCACGCTGCCCGCGGCATAGGGGAGGCGTCAGCTGGTGCGCTTGATCACGACCATGGTGATGTCGTCGGCCTGGCTCTGGCCCCCGGCAAAGCTATTGACTGCGCTCAGCACCGCGTTGATGATCTCCTGCGGGCTGCGCTGGTAGTTGGCGTGCAGCACGGCGGCGAGCCGTTCATCGCCGAACAACTCGCGCTCGGGATTCATCGCCTCGGTGACGCCATCGGTGTAGAGCAGCAGCACATCACCGGGGCTGAGCTGCAGGCTGAGTTGCTCGAACTGCGGCTCCGGCACGATGCCAAGCACGATGCCCTGCGCGCGCAGCGGATGGATCTGGCCCGTGGCCGTCTCATAGCGCAGCGGGTAATTGTGGCCGCCGTTGGCATAGGTCAGCACGCCCGTCCGGGTCTCGAGCACGGCGTAGAAGGTGGTGACAAAGAGCCCGGCCCGCGAGTCGGCGAGGATGAGCCGGTTGGCGCGCTGCAGCACCTCGGCAGGCTGGCGCCCATCGATCGCGGTAGCCCGCAGCAGGGTGCGCGAGAGGGCCATAAACAGGGCCGCAGGGACACCCTTGTCGGTCACGTCGGCGATCACCACGCCGAGGCGCTCGGTCGCAGACAGGTCGGGCATCTCGGGGGCGGCGAGGCGCCCGCCGCGGAAGACGACCTCGCGACGGGGCGGCTCGCCCAGGGGCTGGAGCTGGCCGGGGGCAGGCGGCAGGGCGATGAAGTCGTAGAAATCGCCGCCCACCTGGCGCGCGGCCCGGTAGTAGGCCTCGATCTGGTAGCCGGGCACCACCGGGCAGCAATTGGGCAAAAAGCTGGCCTGGATCTCGCGGGCCAGGTCGAGCTCCTGCTCGAGCTTCTCGCGGGCCAGAGCCTCCTGGTGGAGCCGCTCGCGCTCGAGGGTCTGCACGAGCAGGTTGGCGAGGATGCCGAGCAGCTGCGCCTCGTCCTCGAGGAACTGGCGCGGGCCACGGGTATTGACCATCAGCGTGCCCACCGGAGCGCCGGCCAGTTCGACCACCAGGCCCAGGTGGCCACGGAACCCCTGCCGGGCCAGCAGCGCGGGCAGGTCGCTCAGCGCCTCGAGCGGCAGGTCCGCGCTGCGTTCGGGCAGGTACCAGAGGTGGGGGCTGGCCGGATCGAGAGTGAGTGGCCAGGCCGAGTCGTGCGGGAGGTGCCAGCCGAAGGCCGCGCGCAGCACGGCGCGCCCACCCGGCTCATCGGCCTCGATGAAGGCACAGGCGTCGGCCTCGAGCAGGCGCGCGCCCACCCGGGCCAGGCGCTGCAACGCTGGCTCGAGCGACTCGCTCAGCAGCAGGTCCTGTGAGAGCGTGAGCAGGGCACGCTGCTCCTGCACCCGGCGGACCTTGGCCTGATCGTAGAGCCGGGCACGGGCGATCGCCGTCCCGAGGATGTGGCCGGCCGCGGAGAGCAGTTGCAACTCGGCCGGCGCGATCCGCCCCCACTGGGTGGTGGCAACGTTGAGGATGCCCAGCACCTCATCGCCGCTGCAGAGCCGCACCGAAGCGTGTTGGGCCAGCCCGCGCTTGTCGCCCACGGCGCTGCGCAGGCGCGAGCAGTGAACCATATTCACCGCTTTGTCGAGTCGTCCGCTGCTACACTGCTCCTGGCAATCGCAGCCGGGCTCCCAGGCCGGGCCAGGGTAGGCGATCGCCGGTGGCAGGTTGTGGCGGGCCGCCAGGGTGTAGTGTTCGCCCTCGCCCTTGAGGAAGATCCAGCCGCTGGTCAGGCCCATCAACTCGACAATCTGGGCCAGGGCGCCATCAAGCGCCTCGCGCAGATCGGTGGCGCGGTTCAGCGCCTGCGCGAGGGCGTTCAAGGTTGTCAATTCCTGGATGCGCTGCTGGGTGTCGGACGGCGGCATAACCTTTACGCGTGAGGGCTGGTGGCCGAGGGCGTCGGCAGCAACCGTGGCGAAGCGCTCAGTCGCCTGTAACGTGCACGTTTCCCGGCACGTTACAGACCTTGTCATGCTGAGCGTCGTTTGCCGACTACGTAGCCCCGGGGCCGCTACTTCTTGCGGCAGATCGCCACGCCGTCGCGGAGCGGAATGATCACCGACTCAAGCTGCGGATGGCTCATCAGTTGGCGATTGAACTGCTGGATGCCGCGCACCAGGGGTGGCGCGTCCTCCTCGAGCACCTGGGCGCTGCAGAGCACATTGTCGGCGATCAGCAGGCCGCCGGGGCGGAGTTGCCGCACGGCCAGTTCGAGCGCCAGCGGGGCCTGATCGGCGTTGGCGGCGCTGCGCAGCATGTCGAGGAAGATCAGGTCGAAGTCATTGGGCAGGGTTGGCATCAACTGGGGCCACTCGGCGTGGTGGATGGTGATATGCTCGCTCAGGCCCGCCTCGCCGATCACCTGGGTCGCCAGTTCGACCCGCTCGGCATGGCGCTCAATCGCCGTCAGGTGGCCGCCCGTCTGCTGCAGGGCGCGGATCAGGTAGATCGCGGCGTAGCCTGTCGTAATGCCGACCTCCAACGCCTTGCGCGCGCCAAGCGCCAGGGCCTGCAGGTAGAGAAACTGGCCCTGCACCGGCCCGACCAGCGAGAGGCCGTGCTCCAACGCGCGAGCCTCCAGGTTCGCCAGAACCGGATCGCGCGGGGGCATCAGGTTGGTCAGGTAGTCTTCGATCGCCGTGTTGGTAATGTCGTAACGCACGGTTCCCTCTCTATCGTCAATTGTCGTTCAGCACGTAGGTCGTAGATCAGTCAGAGCCGGCGCGGAGCGCTCCCGGCCATCAGGACGGCGCTGGTAGCGGAGCGGTCAGCTCCGGGGGGCACGCACCGGTGAGGATCGCCAGGGTCAGGCTTCCGCCGGGTACAGCGCGCAATCCCGACTGATTGTATCACATCGCTGCTTCCCCTGCACGTGCTGGTCAGTATGCCGGGTTCTGTGGTATAGTTCTGGGAAGTGTAACGGTTTTCAAAATGGCCCCCGCACGCCGCTGTGGCGGTTACTTCGTGGGCCATGAAGGTATTGTCGTGGCCGCAGTCAGAATTCTCATTGCCGAAGACAACGACCTCGTCTCGCTCACCCTCGAAGAGCAGCTCAAGGGTCTGGGGTACGACGTGATCGGGATCGCCCGCTCAGGCGCCGAGGCGGTGAGCCTCGCCACTCGGTTGCGACCCGACCTGATCATCATGGATATCAGGATGCCCGAGATGGAGGGCACCGAGGCTGCCGCGCGCATCCGTGACACCTTCCCGGTGCCGATCATTATGCTTACTGCCTACGCCGACAAAGAGACGATCAAGAAAGCCGAGGCTGCCGGTGCCCTGGCCTATCTGGTCAAGCCGGTGAATGAGAATGAGTTGCCGCCGGCGATCAACATCGCCATGGCCCGCTTCCGCGAGCTCCAGACACTGCGCCACCAGGTCAGCGAGCTGGAGGAGTCGCTGGAGGCCCGCAAGCTGATCGAGCGGGCCAAGGGCATCCTGATGCAGCGGCTTGGCCTCAACGAGCGTGACGCCTACGAGCGGCTGCGCCAGCGCGCCCGTGACAAGCGAGCCAAGATGAAGGACATCGCCCAGGCGATCATCGAAGCCGAGGAACTACTCGGTTCCTGAGCTTGACGGAAGCGGTCCCCCGTGGTATAGTCCAGGCCAGCAGCGAAGGGTAATAAAAGGGTAGGGCGCTAGATGGTGCGTCTGCACAACAGCTTCTTCGGCTACTTTTATTACTTTACCGGACCACATATGGCCTGGTCGCTTCGCACTGTCTAAGAACTCCGGTTGATAGACAACTCGTACAGAGGGCGTGAGGCACCAGGCCGCACGCCCTCTCTGTTTGTCCGTCACAGCAGGGAGGCTCCCTATGACCGTCCGCTGTCGAGGTGTTCGCGGCGCTACCACCTGTGAGGCCAATACACGCGAGGCGATCCTTGCGGCCACGCGCGAGTTGTTGGAGTTGCTCATCGCGCACAACGGCATCCAGGCCGACGATATCGCCAGCGCGATCTTCACCACCACCACCGATCTCGATGCCGAGTTCCCCGCGGTGGCGGCCCGCGCCCTCGGCTGGAGCGACACGGCCCTGCTCTGCGGCCACGAAATGGATGTGCCCGGCAGCCTCCGCAGCTGCATTCGGGTGCTCATCCTCTGGAACACCGAGCGCCGCGCAGATGAGATCGTCCACGTCTACATCAAGGGTGCGCAGAATCTGCGCCCCGACCGCACCACTGCAATGGCGGCCTTCCAGACGCCATCCAACCCGTAGCGGCGCACCACCCGGCGCCGCTATCGTGTTTCTGGAGATTTGTGATGAGCCCTCAACCCGCGAGAACCCGGGCCGCACTGCGGGTCATGCCCGCACCGTCGCTCAACGAACATCTCGTTCTGACAGGAGAAGGAGTAGAGGCCATGATCGTCGTCATGCAGACCGGATCGAACGAAGCTCAGATCGGCGCCGTGATTGAGCGTCTGGAGGAGCACCAGCTACGTGGTCATCTTGTTCGTGGCGCCGAGCGCACCGTGATCGGTGTCGTCGGTGCCTCGATCCCGCCCACCCTGCGCGAGGAATTGGAACACTTCGCCGGCGTTAAAGAGACCGTGCGCATCACCCAGCCCTACAAGCTCGTCTCGCGCGAGTTGCGCCCCAGCGATACGATCGTCGATGTGGCTGGCGTGCGGGTGGGCGGCAACCGCTGCGTGGTCATCGCCGGCCCCTGTTCCGTCGAAAGCGAGGAACAGATCATGGCCACCGCGCGCTATGTGCGCGAGGCCGGCGCGTCCATGCTGCGCGGTGGCGCCTTCAAGCCGCGCTCCTCGCCCTACACCTTCCGTGGCCTCGGGGAGCTCGGCCTGCGCCTGCTCGCCCAGGCCCGTGAGGAGACCGGCCTGCCGATCGTGACCGAGGTGATGACCCCCAACGATGTTGATCTGGTGGCCCGCTACGCCGACGTGTTGCAGATCGGCGCGCGCAATATGCAGAACTACCAGCTGCTCGAGGAGGTGGGCCGCACCGGTATGCCCGTGCTGCTCAAGCGCGGCCTCTCGGCCACGATCGAGGAATGGCTGCTCTCGGCCGAGTATGTTGTCGCCCAGGGTAACCCCAACGTCATCCTCTGTGAGCGCGGGATCCGCACCTTCGAAACCGCGACCCGCAATACCATGGATCTCAACGCTGTGGCGCTTGCCAAGCGTCGCACCCACCTGCCGGTCATCGTCGACCCCAGCCACGGCACCGGCAAGTGGTACCTGGTCCCGCCGCTGGCCCTGGCCGGCCTGGCCACCGGGGCCGACGGGATCATCATCGAGGTTCACCCCGACCCCGATCGCGCCAAGTCCGATGGGGGGCAGTCGCTCAACCCCGAGAACTTCGCGGCGCTGATGCCGAAGCTCGCCGCGGTTGCTGCGGCGATTGGCCGCTCGCTCTAGTACTACAACGAAGGTTGGCCTGCTGCCGCATCAGTACGCCATCCGCCTGTCACCCTGAGCGGAGGCGTAGCCGGAGCGAAGGGCCTCAGTCCGGCATCACAGCCGGGATTCCT
>DAOUBZ010000132.1:0-13806 GCA_034432515.1 Chloroflexaceae bacterium
GCCCGGGTGGCGCGCCGCAACTCACCACGGCGGCGCCGCCGGGCGAGGCCCAGCCGGGGCCGGGCCTCGCACCAGGCCAGACCGCTTATGTGCGGGGCGACGTCGAACTGCTGCGGGTGCTGGCCCAGCCGGGCGAGGCCCCCGGCAACCCGCTGGTCTACGGGCTCGGACCGGGCACCGCAGTGACGGTAGTGGGCGGCCCGGTCGAGCTCAACGGCGCGACCTGGTGGCAGGTCCAGAGCCCGCTGGGCGAAGGCTGGTGCGCCGGGCAGTACCTGGAGGTACGGTAGATGTGTACCGGGGTGATGGGAGACGCAGGGATGCGGGGATGCGGTGACCGGGTGACGCCGGAGTGGCGAAATGGCAAACGCTGCGGTCTTAAAAACCGCTGGGGGTAACCCCTTACGGGTTCGAGTCCCGTCTCCGGCACCAGCATTGCAAAGCCATGAAACGCCTCCGGGTCGGTCGCCAAGATCGGCAGGGAGGCGTTTCATGTAGCCAATTATGTAGCCAAAGTCGGAGCGTCTGTAGCCGTCCACGGCTGTGTGTAGCCATCCGCCGTGAGTCGGGGCATGAGTCGCTAGGAAATCTCTTACAGTTCCAGCCCTTCCCGAGCTGCCCCAACACTGAAATGTGCCCTATCGCTTATTCCGCACATCCGAGCGGTTCGCCGCGATACTCCAACCATCGACCCACAGCTGACACCCCGGAGGTTGGAGATGAACGGCAACCGCACCCCCCATGATTTCCGAGTGATGCTCGCCCTCGCCGCCTTCGTCCTATTCTTTCATGCTCCTCGCCGCGCTGCTCGCCCCCGGTGCCATCCCGCTGCTGCCGGTAGGGTAAACTCCGCGAGGAATCCCGGCGGTGATGCCATCCCGAGACCCTTCGCTTAGGCTACGCCTCCGCTCAGGGTGACAGGTGTACGGCGTAGTGATGCGGCAGAAGGCCAACCTTCGTTGTAGTACTAGTGTGCAATCGCTTTCTCAAGCAGAGGCGCTGAACAATCTCGGGAGTGATACGCTTGGCGTTGCGGATGGCCTCGTAGACCGCCAGGTAGCAAGCAAGATAGGCTTTGTGAACGCCGCGGCAAGCGCGAAGGAAGGTTCGTAGGCCTGTGTGAGCGCCCTCAGACGTGTTGCAATGAACCTCACGCACCCCGTTGCCGTCGTCATCCCGCGCCCACTCGTACTGCGAGTGACAGACGGTGAAGTGGCTGGGCCAGCCCTGGTAGCCCGCCAACTCGTCGCTGTACAGCGTCGCACCTGGCGGTAGCAGCGTTTGGAGCACCCCCTGGCAACTCTCCTTATCCGCGGTGTTGAGCACCCAGATGCGTACCTCGCCCGTCTTCCGGCTGATGACCTGGAAGACTGGCAGCCGGTCGTTCTCATACGTTCCTCGCCCGGGCCGATTGTTCCCTCCACTGACAATACTCCTCGCCGCCCGGCGGTCGTCAGCCCTATAGTGAAATCACCTGGTCTGGCGGATTGCCCGCCAGCGCAGCGTAGAGCTGCGGGAAACAACCGGCCACCACGCCTTCCACCAGACCTTTTGCCTGCACTTCGCCCATGCCGCACTGCGAGAAATTACCCTCCGCCAGACCGCGCTCGATGGCGCAACGGTCACACACCATCAGCAGGATGTTCTGCTCGCTGGCGATCTTTGCCAGGCGCTCGCCAACCGGCTCTCCCTGACGCAAGACATACAGATTGTCATCGAAAAACATCATCCCCACCACCTGAGCGCCGTGCATGCCCTGCTCAAGTTGCGGCAGGATCATCTTCCCCAGTTTGTACGTAGCCGACATGTCGGTAGCGAATACGTATGCGACCTTCACGAGTACCTTCCTTTCCATTTCATGCTCATATCGCACGAATGATAAAACCATATCATCTGTGACGATCATGGTTTGTAGTTCGGCCACCGGTGTCAATCGTATCCAGGTCAGGATTTCCCGCAGCGCGCCGGCACGGTGCGGATCCGCGCCAGCACCACGGTCTTTGTACAGACGAGCCCCAGCAGCACGAGCTTCATCACCATGCTGTCCACCAGGAACAGCGCCGCGCCGCCCAGCGTGATCCAGACCAGCGCCAGCGTGATCAGCTTGGCGCGTATGGTCAGCCCGCGCTCAGCCTGCCAGGTCGTAACTACCGGCCCAAAGACTCGATTGCTGGTTAGCCAGCGGTAGAGGCGCTCCGAACTTCTGATGTAGCAGGCTGCCGCGATCAGAACGAAGGGCGTCGTCGGCAACCCTGGTAGGATCAGCCCCAGCGCACCAAGTCCCAAAGCCAGGGTGCCGGTGGCCAGCAGCAGCCAGCGGATCAGGCCCGTGCGTGGGCGTAGGGCTTCTTTGATCGGTTCCATCACCGCCCTCCCATGCGGAGATCAGCTTGTGGCGCCGACATGCCAGATCACAAGGCTCACATGCTGCTGGTAGCGATCTGCCAGCCGTCGGCATACGCCTCCAGCAGCGGCGGCAGCGCCTCGGCCAGCGCCACAATAGCGTCAGGCAGTTGCTGAACGGGGCCAGGCGATGGACCACTTCCTGAACCGTTGCCCCGCTCACGCTGCGTGGCTCGGCACCAGCGACCTGGCGCTCAGCGGACGGCCATGAGCACGACATTGTCGAGGTGTTGCCAGATCGGCCCCACTTCGCGGAAGCCGGCGTCGCGCAGGGCGGCGATGTGGGTCGTCATCGCTGTCGGCGGATCTTTTTTGATTCTCCAGTTGAAGCGCCGCTCACGTTCAGCCAGCAACTCCTGCATCCCCGGTTCGGCCCCAAGTGCCGCCCACCACTGCTCCCAGTCCTCGACACCGCGCCCCTGGAACTGCGCAGATCGTATCCGCGCAGTCAATTGGTCGGAGACCTGCTGGAGAGTCGGCTGGTCAGGGGCAAAGTTAAGGTTATCGCCGTTCAGCAGCAGGCCGCCTGGGCGGATCAGCGCAGCGAGGTGATGGTACAGCACGGCGAGGTTCGGATCAGGCAGCCAGTGGAGCGCCGTGGTGCTGAGCACGGCATCCACCTGGGTATCGCCGATGATGGCCTGGAGCGCCTCCGGCGCCATCAGGTCGGCCTCGGCCCAGCGCAAGCGGCCGGCGTGATCGCCCAGAGCCGCCTGGCCGAGGGCCAGCAGCACCGGGTCGAGATCAACGGCAAGCACCCTGGCCTGCGGGAAACGCTCAAGGAGGCGCTGGCTCAGTGAGCCCGGCCCACAGCAGAGGTCCACCGCGAAAAAGTCGGGTGGCAGCACCACCTCCAGCGCATCAAACATGACTGCGAAGCGCTCGTCGCGGTCAGGCAAATAGCCGGCTTGCTGGGCGTCGCAGCGCGCCAGCCAGGCCGCGCTATCGAAGGTTGTCGGCAGCGCAAAGTCCGGTGTGCCGGGCATGATCTACTCCTTTGTTCAGCGTTTGGACCGCAGGCGCTGGGCAAGCAGTTCGCCCAGGGCATCGCGGGTCTTCATCAGGACTCCTTTTCAGTCAGATCAGCGGCAGCCTGCTCGAACCAACCAATCACCCGCGCCAGGTGATCGGCGCCGTACAGCTCGCGGAAGCGGGCGGTCATGCGGTCGGACGGGTCGCGGAGCGCCTGCAAGCGCTGGTGAATGTACGCCTCGGTCAATGGGATCTTGCAGGTCACCGTGATGCAGTGGCGCCACTCGGCGTAGCTCGTCGGCAACGTGATCATCGCGTGTCCTCGCTCTTACTGTGGCGATGCCGCCAGTGCCGCAGGAGCCAGCTCTGGCGCTCGCGCTCGCGGCCCAACCGGTCGATGGCACAGCACACAGCGCTCGTCGGCAGCCAGCCCAGCAGTTCCAGCTCGCGCTCGGCCAGGAAGATGCGCTCCTGGCTGGCGGCCAATTCCCGCAGCACATGGAGATCGTCGCGCTCGCTCATACGTTTACTCGCGCTCCTCCATCGCCCTATCTAGCCACTACGCGCCCGGTAGCTCGTGGGATCGAGGGCGTCGCGCAGTCCGTCACCAACGAGATTACAGGCCAGTACGGTGAGGGTGATGAGCAGGCCCGGCAGGAGCATCAGTTGCGGGGCGCGCTGGAAGAAGGGCCGCCCCTGATTGAGCATCGCGCCCCATTCTGCGGTGGGCGGCTGAGCGCCCAGGCCAAGAAAGCTCAGCCCCGCCAGCGTCAGCAGGATGCTGCCCAGCTCGAGGGAGGCCAACACCACAATTGGCCCAATCACGTTCGGCAGCAGGTGCCGCAGCATCAGCCCCGGGGGCGACACGCCCATCGCGACTGCTGCCTCGATGTAGGGCTGCTCACGAAGCGCGAGCACAACGCCGCGCACGATCCGTGCGTAGTCCGCCCAGCCCACTAGCACGACGCCGATCAGGGCGTTCTGGAGCCCCGGCCCAAGAGTTCCGACAATCGCCAGGGCCAGCAACGCGCTCGGGAAGGCCAGCAGCACGTCGACCACCCGCATCAGTACCGCGTCGACGACGCCACCGAGGTAGCCGGCCACCACCCCGACGATAACGCCGATCGCGACGACCAGCAGGGTGGCCGCCAGCGCCGCGCCGAGCGATATGCGTGCCCCGTAGAGCAGCCGGCTCGCGATGTCCCGTCCGAGGTTGTCGGTACCGAGCCAGTGGCTCACGCTCGGCGGAGCTAGCCGCGGGCCCACTGCCTGCTGGTTCGGGTCGAAGGGAGCGATCCAGAGCGCCGCCACCGCGAGGGCCATCAGGACGAGCAGGATGGCCCCGCCAAGGAGCGCTCCATGGGTGGCAAGCAGGCGTCGCCAGAGCGTCCGGCGGCTGGAGCGCGGCAATGGCGCGTGCGAGTGCCCGATGGATACAGGTATCAGCTTATCAGCGGCCATCAATACCTGCCGATCGGTAGAGCGTGCCACACGGTGGACGCTAACCCAGGCGAATCCGTGGATCGATCAGACGGTAGAGCAGGTCCACCGTCAGATTGACGAGGACGAAGACCAGGCCGGTAAATAGCACGAAGCCCTGGATCAAGGGATAGTCACGGAAGGCGATCGCGTCGATGATCAGCTTGCCCAGACCAGGCCAGGCGAAGATCGTCTCGATAATCACCGCGCCGGTGAGCAGCCCTGCGAAGCGCCCGCCGATCACGGTCACCACAGGCAGCAGTGCGTTGCGCAGGGCGTGGTGCAGCACAACCGCCCGCTCACGAAGCCCCTTGGCCCGCGCAACCCGCACGTACTCCTGCCCGAGGCTCTCCAGCATTGCCGCCCGTACCAGCCGGCTCATGGTCGCGGCACCCGCGACGCCGAGGGTGAGGCAGGGGAGGATGAGCTGCTGCCAGCTGCCGAAGCCGGCAACCGGCAGCCAGCGCAGCTGCACCGCGAAGAGCAAGATCGCCAGATAGGCGAGCCAGAAGGTCGGCATGGCCGCGCCAAGCAGGCTTAGCAGCCGCGCGACGAGGTCGAACCAGCCGTGGGGGCGCAATGCGGCGATGACGCCCAGGGGGAAGGCGATCAGCAACGAGATGCTGAGGCTACTCGCCGCAAGCACGAGCGTCGGTGGCGCGTATGTGAGCAGCTCCCCCAGGACCGGCGCCCCCGTCCGGTACGAGCTGCCGAGGTCGCCCTGGAGGACGCCCAGCAGCCAGCGCCCGTAGCGCAGCAGCAGCGGGTCGTCCAGGCCCAGCTCGGCGCGAAACTGGGCCAGGATCACCTGGTCGGTCGCCTGCTCGCCGTAGAGCTGCTGGTAGAGCGCCGCCGCCGGGTCCCCCGGCGCCAGCGCGCTCAGCCCGAAGGCCAGGAGGGAGATCCCGAGCAGCGTCGGCACGAGGGCCAGCAGCCGCCCCGGGATCACCCCCATTGGCGTGGAGCTACCCACGGCCTAGCGCCGCACACCCACAGGCTCCCAGCGCACGTGGATGCGCACCGGGTGCGGGTCGAAGTTCTGCACGGCGGGGCTGGCAGCCCAGATCCGCTGGATGCCAACCAGGGGCAGGTTCATGCTCACCTCGTCTACCGAGATGCGAATGGCCTCGGCGGCGGCGGCCCGCGCCTCGTCGATGTCCGGCGTGCCGTTGCAGGCGTCCACGGCGTCGTCGTAGCCGTCAACGCCGATCAGTGCAGGGGCGAAAGCGGTCTGGTAGTCGCCGGGCTGCGGGGCGCGCCCATAGTAGAGGTTGAGCAGGAAGCAGGGCGTGGCCGAGTTCTGGTTGCCCACCTCGATAAAGAGGTCGCCCTGCTTCTGCTTGAGGCGCTCGCTGTAGGCCGCGTTATCAGCCGTGGTGATGATCGCGAGATCAATGCCCACCTCGCGGGCCTGTGCCTGCAGAATCTCGGCGGTGCTGCCGTGGTCAGCGGCGGCCGGGAACCCGTTCACCAGCTCCAGGCGCAGGGGGCGACCGTCTTTCTCGCGGATGCCGTCGCCGTCGCCGTCCACCCAGCCGGCCGCCTCCAGCAGCTCGCGCGCCTTGGCCGGGTCGTAGCTGAAGCCCTGGATCGTGGCGGCGTGCTCGCCGAGCACAGCCGGCGGGATGAAGGTCTGCCCGCTGAAGGCGTAGCCGTCGAAGGCGTTGGCGATGATTGTCTCGCGATCGATCGCATGGCCCAGGGCCTTGCGGATCGCCTCCTCACGCCCCAGCGTGTAAGGCTCCGGCCCGTTAAGCATCACCATCAGGTACTGGTATGCGCTCACCGGGGCGGCAACCACGCTGAACTGCCCGCCGTCCTCCAAAGCACGTGCCGCGTCGGGGGCGACGTCGTAGATAACGTCCACCTCGCCGGCCTGGAGGGCCAGGATGCGCGTCTGCGGGTCGGGGAAGAAGCGGAACTCGATCCGGTCGACCTGCGCCGCGGCGCCCCAGTAGTCCGGGTTCTTCTCGACCACCAGGGACTGGCCCTGGGTATAGCTGCCCAGCATGAACGGCCCCGTGCCAATTTGCTGCTCGGCCAGATTGACGCCGGGCGCGTGAATGCCGAACTGGGGGTGGACAAGCTGGGCAGGCAGGGCGAAGTTCGGCGCGGTGGGCGTGATCTCCACCGTGTAGTCGTCCACGGCGACCGTTGAGCTTTCGTCGATGCGGAGCAGGTTGGCGCCCGGCCCGGTGGCGTGGCGGCGCATCGTCTCCACCACAGCTGCGGCGGTGAAGGGCGTGCCGTTATGGAAGGTGACGTCGCGGCGCAGGGTGAAGCGCCAGGCGCCTGTGTCCGGCAGATACTCCCAGGACTCGGCGAGCATCGGCTGGACCTGGAAGTTGGCGTCCATCAGCGTGAGCTGGTCGAAGACATTGGCGTTGACCGGGGACATCGCGAGGGTGAAGCGACCCATCTCCGCCGGGTCGATGCGGTAGGTGTCGGCGGGCGCGCCTACTCGCAGCACGACTGGCTCAGCTACGGTGTTCGGCTGTGGGGCGGCGGTCACTGCCTCCGGGGCGGCGGTCGGCTGCACCGCAGCGGGCTCGGCGGTCGGCTGCACCGCAGCGGGCTCGGCGGTCGGTGCTTGGCTAGCGGTCTGGCCGCCACAGGCGGCGAGCAGGCCGGTGATCAGCAGCAGGGCGAGCAGGCGGGGCATCTGGCGCATTGGGGTTGCACTCCTCTCGTCAGGCATGTGTATGAGTCCGTCAGGGCGGGCGCTTATGCTTTTATCGTCGCCGGCTGGCGCCCAGGCACAATCCGCTGCGCGTCCAGGGGCCGGCCGGCGATCAGGTGCTCGGCGACTACCCGCTCGACCAGCTCCGGCGTCAGGTCGCCGTACCAGATGCCGTCCGGGTAGACCACCAGCACCGGCCCGCGGTTGCAGGGGTAGAGGCAGCCGGTGGCGGCGGTGAGTACGCGCTCGTCCTCGCCGCGCAGGCCGTGGGCGGCCAGGCTCTCGCGCAGCTGCGCCCAGCACGCCTCAGCACCCAGCGCGGTGCAGCGGGGGCCACGACAGGTCAGCAGGTGGTGCTGGTGGGCCGGCAGCACGCTCCAGCCCGCCGGGTCGTGCTCCCAGCTAGGCGGCGGGGCGCCGGCCACGTCGGCGCCGGCCTCGGCGGCCACCAGCGCCTCCAGGAGGGCGACCTCGAGGGCCGGGTGGTCGCCCAGATTGGAGCCGATCACGACGGCGAGCCCATGCTGCGGGTTCGCGGCCTGCCAGCGCCGCGCCACCTTCGCCAGCCAGGTCTGCAGGTTGGCGTCGCCGGGGATGAATACCGGCAGCACCAGCGCCCGATCAACCCCGGCATGAGCGCAGGCGTCGAGAGCTGCGGGGAGCGATGGTGCTCCCTGGTCTACCAGCGCGCTGAGGGTCAGGGCATAGCGCCCGCTTGCCTGCACCGCCGCTGCCATACGCTCCAGCTGGCGATGGGGCGTCGCGCTGTAGCTCCCACGACCGAGCAGGATGGCCGCCGTATTATTGAGGGTTTGTATCACTTACTTGACCTGCACAGGTACGTAATGATGAAAGTCACAGGTGATGTGCGCCTTCGTCGTTCTGGCGAGGCTACGACTGACGGGCAACGACGGCCAGCCGCTCCCCGGCGTGGCGGGCGCCGGCAATGTTGCGAGCCACCGGCCCTAGCTCCAGCTCGGCCAGGGCACCGGTGACGTACAGCCCCGGCGCCCACGCCAGCGACGGGTCGATTACTGGGTAGCCGCAGGGTGCCAGGGGCAACTCGTGCTCAGCGATAGCCCGGTCGAGCCAGGCGCCGCCAGGGCGGTGCTGCTCGAAACCCGTTGCCAGCAGCACCCGGTCGGCACGCAGGGTGAGGCCGGGCAGCTCCAGGCCGACGCGGCCGTTGGGCTGCACGGCGGCCCGCCGCACCTCGCCGCGCATGACGCGGAGCATCCCGGCCGCCTCGGCCCGGCGCAGGGTGCGGGCGACATCCTCGGGCATGCTGCCGGGCCGCCGTGCGCCGCGGATCAGCGCCCGCCGCCGCTCGACGCTCGGCTCAGCCTGAAAGCCGCGTAATTCCTTCGGCCCCACCCAGCCCGCCGGGCTGTCGAAAGCCTCGACCCGGATCTCGTGACGCATCAGCAGGGTCACGCTGCCGGGTGCCTCGCGGGCCAGGTCCACCGCCGTCTGGGCCGCGCTGATTCCGCCCCCGACCACGACCGTCTCGCCCGCCGGCGGCGCCATCTCCGGCGCCTCACACCCATAGAGGTGGCGTACCGGTCCGCCCGCCGCCCGCAGCTGAGCCGCCCACGCCGGCCAGTGTGGCTGCTCGCCCACGCTCAGGGCCAGCAGCACTCGCCGCGCCGTCAGGCTGCCCTGGTCGGTCTCGACGCACCAGCCGTGCTCGGTCTGGCTCAGGCCGGTGGCCCGCCCGCGCAGGTGGAGTCGGTCGAGGCCGTGCTCGGCGATTAGTGCCTGGCAGTGGTCGCGGAAGAGCGCGAGGGCCGGGCGCTTGTACGGGCCGCGCAGCTGCCCCGCCTGCGCCCCTCGCCGCCGCGCGAAGTGCCAGAGGTCGTGCGGATCCAGCGCCAGATGATGCACCACCGTCGAGCGCAGGTAGCGCATCCCGGTCGCCGCGGTGCAGCGCTCCCAGTGGGCCAGCAGCTCGTCGTGGGGGTCGAGGATGCGCAGCCGCTCGGGCGCTACGCCGCAGCGCTCCGCCAGCACCAGGGCCAGATGTGTGCCGTGGATACCCCCGCCGATGATCAGCCAGTCGAGCATACATCTATCCCAAGCAGGTTGGAGGACAGGCCTCGCCCTACCCGCAGGACTGCGCTCTGCGTTCTACGTTCTATGTTCTACGCTCTACGCTCGCGCCGGCCAGGCCGGGAAGGGATCCTCGAAAAACTCCCAGCGCTCCGGCCCCAGCTCCATCTCGGGGTCGGTGAGTAGGCAGGCGTCGAGAGCGCCGCGCAGGGCCGCCTCGTCCAGGTTCACCCCGATGAAGACCAGCTCCTGCCGGCAGTCGCCCACACGGTCGTCCCAGTAGCGGGTCACGTAGGCATCGACCTGCTCGCCCTGGGGCCACTCGGCCTTTGGGATGGCCGCCAGCCAGGTCGCCCCCGCGCCCAGCGCCAGGTAGCGCCCGGCCTTCTGGAGCTGCCCGGCCCGCCAGACGCGGGTGGCCAGCCAGAAGGTGCCTTTGGCGCGCAGCACCTGCTGAAGCGCGGCGCCGTGGACGACCTCGCGCAGGCGGGCGGGGTGGAAGGGTCGCCGCGCCCGGTAGACGAAGCTGCGGATGCCGTACTCCTCGGTCTCGGGCACGTGCTCGCCGCGCAGCTCCTTCAGCCAGCCGGGCGAATTGCGGATGCGCTCCATGTCGAAGCGACCGGTGTGGAAGATCAGGTCGAGCGGCACCTGGCCGTGCTTAGCGCGCACCACCTGGGCCTCGGGGTTGAGGGTCTGGAGCAGCGCCTCGGTGCGGGCCAGATCGTGGGGGTGGGCCAGGTCGGCCTTGTTGAGCACAATCACATTGGCGCACTCGACCTGCTCGATCAGCAGGTCGGCCAGGGTGCGCGTGTCCTGCGGCCCCATCGCCATGCCTTCCTCGCGCAGGTTGCGGGCCGAGATGTAGTCCTTTAGGAAGCTGGCCCCATCGACCACCGTCACCAGGGTGTCGAGCTGGGCCACGTCGCTGAGGCTCTTGCCCTCGGCGAAGGGGAAGGTGAAGGTCATCGCCACGGGCAGCGGCTCGGAGATGCCCGAGGACTCGATCAGCAGGTAGTCGAAGCGGCCCGCCTGGGCCAGGCGACCGACCTCCTGGAGCAGATCGTCGCGCAGGGTGCAGCAGATGCAGCCGTTGGTCATCTCGACCAGCTTCTCGTCGGTGCGGCTGAGGGTCGCACCCTCGGCGACGAGCTGGGCGTCGATGTTGACCTCACTCATGTCGTTGACGATCACGGCCACGCGCAGCCCCTCGCGGTTGCCGAGCACATGGTTGAGCAGGGTGGTCTTGCCCGCACCCAGGAAGCCGGAGAGTACCGTGACGGGGAGTTTGCTCATCGCTCGACATCCTTGAGCGTGAGGCCACGGTCGCGCAGGGCGGCCAGCAGGCCCTTCTTCTGGATCTCGCGCAGGCCGGCGGCTGAGAGGCGCAGGCGCACGAAGCGCTGCTCCTCCGCGACCCAGATGCGGTGGTAGTGCAGGTTCGGCTCCCAGCGGCGGTTGGTGCGCCGCTGGGAGAACGAGACGTTGTGGCCGAACGAGGGCTCGCGGCCCGTGAGAACACAGCGCTTTGCCATCGATCACGTTCCTTTCAGCTCGCTCGCCGCATCGCTGCAGCTCACGTCGATTTCCTCAGCCAGGTTCTGCCACGCGGACACCATCGCGTCGGCGGGAAGGCCGAGCTTCTGGCGGCTCCACTGGGCCAGACAGGCCTCGCGGTAGGCCAGGCCCTGGACGGCCAGCACGGTCTGCTCGTAGGCGACCACCCAGCGCACCAGGTCGCCGAGCAGGGCTGTGAGATGTGCACGGTCTGCATCCACAGCACGGCTCAGGGCCGGGAGCTGTTCGCTACGCCAAATCTCCGGCGGAAGCGTGGTCTGGTTCGTCAGCAGGGGCTCGAAGCGGAAGCGGTCGAGGAAAAGCCCGCCGGCGCCTGCGTGCCCGAAAAAGATGCCGAAGCTCCAGAGGATGACCTGCGCGCCCGGGGCCGGCTCGAGCGTGTATAGCGTGCTGCCCTCGACGCCCTCAGGCGGCCGGGTGCGAGCGAAGCCCATGGCCAGCAGCAGGTTGCCCTCCGGGCGGCGCACATCGCAGCCCCAGTACCAGCACTGTTGGGTCAGCAGCTTCGTACCCCGGCTCACCAGCCGCTCGGGGAAGCGCCAGGTCGTTTCAGGTACGGGTTTGCGGGTTGCATGTGATTTCATCGGGAGCACTGATCGTGGCTATCGGCTACGGTTCGACCCAGAGCGAGCGGGCCCGCGGGCCGCGGTCACTCGCCTCCACCAGCAGGCGCACCTGGTCGCCCTCGCGGACGCCTGCGTCGCGGAAGAGGCTGTGGTGGACGTAGACGTCGAAGCCGTCGGGCTCGACCCGGGCGAAGAGGAAGCGTCCGGCGGGATCGATGCGCAGCACCCGCGCCGGCACCGGATCGCTCAGCATGCGCCCGCTGTATGGCGGCCACGGCGAACGCGGCGAGGTAGCTCTCAGCGGCCCGACTTCGCCACCATCGGCGGGGACGCGTGCTACCGCACCGGCCCCGTTCACATCGTGCTGGCACGGGCCTGCCGGGAGCGGGGCGCCGTGCTTGCGGGCGCGCCGCTGGGTGGGGCAGCGCGTCGGCTCGTTGGTGAAGCCCTTGCTCGCGTAGAACTCCTGCTCCCCCGCGGTGAACACGAAACGGCCCCCACACTCCCGGCAGGCGATCTCTTTGTCGGCGTAGCTCATCGCTGGCTCCGGCGCTCCTGGTTTAGTGATGATGACCGCTGTGGTCCTCGTCGTCCTCGTCGTCGATCATCAACCCCCACTCCCCGAAGGGGTCATCGAAGGCGGCCCAGGCCTCAGGCCCCAGCTCTAGCTCAGCGTCGCTGAGCAGGCAGGCGTCGAGGCGCGCCCGCAGCGCGGCCTCGTCCATGTCCTGGCCGATCAGCACGATCTCCTGGCGCCGGTCGCCCCAGTCGGGGTGCCAAACAGTGACCAGCAGGGCCTCTTCCTCTGGGTCGTCGGGCACCGCCTCCTCGGGCAGCGCGGCCCACCAGCGCCCGCCCGGCTCGACCCGGCAGGCCCCGCCGGCCTGGGACCAGACGCCGTTCAGCTCCATGCGCGTCGCCAGCCAGAACAGCCCCTTGGAGCGCAGCACCCCCGGCCACTCCTCGTTGATCAGCTCCCAGAAGCGCTGGGGGTGGAAGGGCCGCCGCGCCCGGTAGACGAAGCTGGCGATCCCGTACTCCTCAGTCTCGGGCGTATGCTCGCCGCGCAGCTCTTTCAGCCAGCCAGGCGACTGGGCTGCCCGCTCGAAGTCGAAGCGACCGGTGTTGAGGATGGCGTCGAGCGGCACCTGGCCAAAGCTCGTGCGGACGATCTGGGCCTCGGGGTTGAGCTTGCGCAGCAACGCCTCCAGGCGCCCCAGCTCGGCCGGCTCAACCAGGTCAGCCTTGTTCAGCACCAGCACATCGGCGAACTCGACCTGGTCGATAAGCAGATCGACCACGCTGCGCTCGTCCTCCTCGCCGGCAGCCATATCGCGGTCGCGCAGCTCGTCCGGTGAGAAGAGATCCTGGGGAAAGTTGTAGGCATCGACGACCGTGACCATCGTATCGAGCCGGGCCATATCGCCCAGGTTCAGCCCGTCGGGGCCGACAAAGGTGAAGGTCTCAGCGACGGGCAAGGGCTCGGAGATGCCGGTCGACTCGATCAGCAGGTAGTCGAAGCGGCCCTCGCGAGCCAGGCGGCCTACCTCGACCAGCAGATCCTCTCTGAGCGTGCAGCAGATACAGCCGTTGCTCAGCTCGACCAGGCGCTCTTCGGTGCGACTGAGGGCCGCCCCGCCGCCACGCACCAGCTGGGCGTCGATGTTGACCTCGCTCATGTCGTTGACGATCACCGCCACGCGCAGCCCCTCGCGGTTGGCGAGCACATGGTTGAGCAGGGTGGTCTTGCCCGCACCCAGAAAGCCCGAGAGCACCGTGACCGGGAGCGGCCGGGTTGGGGTGATGGTTCGTGTCATAGATGAGATATTCTATCAGTATGTTAGCCTAAAAAAAGACAGGTCTGAGACAAGTATGCCGTGAATAGAGCGAATGATAGAATATATCAATCATGCTGTCAAGGCCAGAACCTGGACGCACGCACGCCAGCCCCCCGTCCCCCACTCCTGACCTAGCCGCAATACCTTTCAAACTCATCATTCGCGCATGTGGAGGGCCAAGTTCCCGGGGGGCTGCCCCAGGCGGGCGTAGAGGTCGGATGGCAGGTCCAAGAGGGCCACA
>DAOUBZ010000133.1:0-1732 GCA_034432515.1 Chloroflexaceae bacterium
CGCCCCCACACCCCAGCACCGGAGGCGGACGTTGCAATGCACGCACGATTGTGATGGATGAAACGCTGTGCTACAATCGACACACGCAGACCACCCCGACCCGGGTGATGGGTCGAGAACGCTGAGGAGGCGGTTATGGTACAGGTCGAGATCAACGACGAGGTGATGGAGGCGCAGCTTGGTGAGCGCCTGCTCACCATCGCCAGGCGTAACGCGGCCCACATCGGCTTCTACTGCGACGGCAACGGGCTCTGCACCATGTGCGAGTGCCGCATTCTCAGCGGAGCCGACCAGCTCAATCCCCCTACCGATGCTGAGTATACCTGGCTGCCGGCCTCGCGCCTCGCCGATGGTTACCGCCTCGGCTGCCAGGCGTCGCTGCGCGGCACCGGCTATGTCCGGGCGCTGACCCGCGCCGAGGAGTTGCGCCGGCAGCTCGGCGCCATCTTCAACCCGCCGCCCGGGACCAGCGCGACGGAGAACCTGCGCCCGTTCCTGGCCAACGTGGCCATGGTCAACTGGGAGCACATCGGCACCTTCCCCTTCAACCTGCTGCGCACCCTTAACCGCCTCGGGCCGGTGCGCTTCCTCTGGCCGGTCAATGACCTGGGCCTGTTCATCCGTGATACGACACGCATCACCCAGCGCATGCTGGGCGGCGGGCCGCCCCCCTCGGTCCGCGTGGTCGACCCGACGGCCCTGCCGAAAGACGAGCAACTGGCGCCATCGCCGACGACAAAAACACCGCCACGCTAGCGTTTGATCCAGCAGACCGCTCACGCGGGTAGGCGCGGGCCGACGTGGCTCGCGCCTCCGTTTTTCGTCAGCCGGGCGGGAGGTGACCGGCCTCAACAGCGCGGCCCTCACGGGCTAGACTGGCCGTAGGACAACGACCAGTCGACGCAAGCTGCGGAGGAGGCCAGCGATGAGCCAGCAGATGATCGCCCTCGCCCCCGATGCCCATCCGAGTGCTGTCACCACGGTAGCGGGCGACCCCCGGTTGATGGAACTCAGCAGCCTGTCCCGTCATGCGCGGATCGAGAGCCGGCGCTTCTATCGGCGCGAGGCCTATGACCAGCGCTTTGCCTACGAACTGTTCCGCCGCGCCCTCGTCGAGCACGACGAGGCGGCCTGGAGCCAGATCTTCGAGCAGTATACGCCCCTGGTGGAGCACTGGGTGCGCCGCACGGGCGCCTTCACCCTGAGCGGCGAGAGCAGCGATGCCTTCGTCGGTGAGGCCTTCACCCGATTCTGGCGGGCCATCCCGCCCGATCGCTTCGACCGCTTCCCCTCCCTGGCCTCGCTGCTCCACTACCTGCGCCGCTGCGCCACCTGCGTGGTCATCGACGCGGCCCGCGCCCAATCCTACGCCGAACTGCTGCCCGAGGAATGCGTCAACTGGAATGACCAGCGCCTCGGCTACGCCGACGAGGAGGCCACCGAGCAGGTGAGCCGCGAGGAGTTCTGGCGCCTGATTGACGAACTGCTGACCAGCGAGGCCGAGCGGGTGGTGGTACGCGGTTCGTACCTGTTGGGCATGAAGCCTGGCACGATCTTCGCCCGCTGGCCCGCCCTGTTTAGCAGTATCGAGGAGGTCTACACCCTCAAGCGGAGCATCCTGGGCCGGCTGCGCCGCAGCCCGGAGTTGCAGCAGCTGTATTGAGGCCACGATGCAATGTCCGTGGGGCAAGCTCCAGACCCCGGTTGTGGGGGGGGGGGGGGGGGGGGGGGG
>DAOUBZ010000134.1:0-3684 GCA_034432515.1 Chloroflexaceae bacterium
CGAGCGCAGCGAGGAATCTGAGCGGGTCGCGCAAGACCCCTCGCTCTGCTCGGGGTGACAATGCCGGATGTTCACAGGTAATTGGTATAACATCCCGGCGGGATGGTGCGCACGAAAGGCGGCGTGTCGTCTGGCCGGTCGAGGTAGCACGGATCAGTCGCGATGATGCGTCCGGATGGCAGCACAAGCTCGCCGGCTGGTACTAGCCGGACGTGCCATTGCCCTTCTGCAGACTCGTAGCTCGCGCCGGACGTCAGCGCACGGTCAAAGTCGGTACGGCCCGCCGGCCGTAGTGAGCCGTCACGTCGAAGCTGATGCATCGCGCCTCCTGCCGAACATTCCAGTCGCCTTGTCGCCAGTGGCACCATCACCGTAGCACGCCGGTGTGACAGCCGGAGTCACAGACGAATGGGCACCCTGCGCTCTGGTATGGACGAAAGAGGACATGCTGATGGCGGCTCGGATCGCGAAGGTGCAATTGGCGCGGTGGCTCAATCGTCTTGCTCAGTGCTATAGACGGCCAGGATCGGCTGAAGCGCCTCCAGCAGTTCAGCGGGGATGATTTCACGCGGCAGCAGGCCGGTCACGATGGCGTGAGCGACCAGGGTATCGTTGATTCGCGCGTTATAACGGCTCCAGAGCTGGCGGGCCGGACCCTGATGGAAGGTGTGGATGTGCTCGCTCAGCTCGAATGCACTGATCTGGCCACTGCGCCAGGCAACAAATTGCTGTTCCAGTTCGCCGAGCGCCCGGCCCAGTTCGAGCTCGTAGGCCCGTGTCGCGTATTCGCGGATCAAGCGCTTGATTGGTTTCGGGTACTCGCGCATAGCTGGCACTCCCCCACTACCCAAGCCGCTTTTCCTTGAGCCGCCGTTGGAGTGCGGGCGATCCAACGTATGCTTCAATCACCTGAGCCAGTTTCGCATCGAAGGCAGCGCGTTGCCCTTGATGCACGGCAAGATCACGGAGTTCGGCCAGCAGAGCCACACTTTCGTCGTAGCCGCTCGCGGTACGCTTTGCCAGCAGCGCCGGGATGCTCGCCCAGATCTGCGCCTCGCGCTTTGCCAGATCAGCCAGCTTCGCGAGCCGGGCGCGCTCGGTAGCCTCCTGTTCACGCTGTACACGCAGTTGCTCCTGGCGCTGCGCGGCAGCTTGGAGATCCGCGAACGTCCGGCGCGGCGCCGTGGAGGCGGCTGGCTTGCCGGCTCCACCGATCTCACGCAGGCGTCGCAGCAGTTCGATCCCGATGTGGGACTCGCCCCGCGCCACGCGCAGCAGGTAGGCGCTGCGCTCCGCCTCGGGCAGCAGCGTTACCCAACGATCCAACGGTTCGTCGGTCGCTGTCAAGTTTGGGCTCGCCTCGGCCGCTGCGGCGATCAGATCCTGGTCGATCGCGAAGAACTCGGCAAACGCGCGCAGCGCGGGATCGAGTTGTCCTGGCCCCGGCGGAACCGGCGGTTCGATCAGTGGTTCGAGTTCGGCATCTTCCTCGTCTACAACCCAATCAGCCTGATCCGCTGCACAGCGCAGCCAGAAGAGGTAGAGCGCCCGCAGGTCACCGCGCAAGATTGCCTCGCGCAGCGGGATGAGCGGGTCGAGCAATCCCTCGCCCTCAATCCAGCCGTAGCCTCCCTCCTCGCGAATCTCCAGGTTCAGGATCATGTGCTGGGGTGTAGTGTGGAAGTCGCCGACATAGCTTTCTTCGTCGCCGAGCAGGTAGGGCTCAAGCAGCGCGGCCGCAATTGATCCCCTGGGGAAGCGAAAGGCGACTTGCTTGGAGCCCCAGTTGGCGATGTAGAGCAGGGCGTCGAAGTGCTGCTCCAGCACCTTCAGGGGCTCACCGCGAAAGTCGCCGTAGGAGTAGTTGAAGATCACACGGGTTGCACTCAGATCCACGCGGCTGGAGAGTTTGCGCATTACCGCCTGCTGCTCGGCGGTGAGCGGGCGATCGATCGTCTGGAACTCGTAGTACTGATACTCGCTCATTGCGTTTCCTCCTCGCCCAAGTCTGTATAGAGGCGATCGAGGGCGACCAGCAGACCGTTGTGTGCGGCAAGCTCCTGCTGTGCCGCCTCAGTCGCGCCGCTACGGGCAAACATGACATGGCGGATGCGCCAGTCTGCTGGTGTGACCTTCATATCGGCCAGCAGCAGTGGGGCTTTGGTCTCGATCAACTCACGCACGATCGTGCGATCAACCGGGTCACCGGTCCACTTGCATTCACCAAGCAAGAGTTGGCGGCTCTGCCAGTTCACCGCGACGACATCAACTTGCACCTTCCGGCTCCAGTGGCTGCCGACTGACTGTGGCTGAAAGCCGATCTGATCCGCGCTGCCGGGCGCGTCGACCCACTGGCGCGCAAGCTCCTCCCAGGCTGTACCACCCACGAAGGCGCGCAATCCGCTCTGGATCCCCGGCAAGACCCGCTCAGGTCGGTAACTCAGTACACCACCTGCTGCTGCCGGAGCGAGGAAGCGGAAGTAGAAGCGCAGAAATGGGTCGCTCAGGTGGTAGCGCCCCATGCGAGAACGGCGCTGCTCAGTAAGCGTAAGGGTTGCCGGCAAGCGACGCTCGACGAGCCGTAACTCTTGCAACTGGCCGAGGTAGAACGAGAGGTGAGCGCTGTCGATCATGCTGGCGTTGGCGATCTCCTTCAGCGTATGGTGGCCATTGCCCAGGGCCTGGAGCACCGCCAGGTAGGGCCGCGGCTCACGCACCTCGTCCTGGAGCAGAAACGCAGCCTCGGCAAGCACCAGGCTGCCCGGCGCAAGCATCACATGCTTGATATTGGTGGTCAGGGTCTGGCGCGGGTTGAGCCAGGAGAGATAGGCCGGAATGCCGCCGACAATGGCGTAAGCGGCGACCTGCTCGTCGGGCGACCAGCCGGGCAGGAATTGGCGCAGCACGCCGAAGGGCAGCGGCTGGAGATACCATTGGCCGGTCATACGGCCGAAGAGCGGCGACTGCCGCCCGAGTAGCAACTCCATCGTGCGCACATGTGATCCGCAGATCACGATTACGGCCTGCGAGCGCTCGAAGAGCTGATCCCAGGCGTGCTGGAGTGATGAGAGCATCGCCGGGTCGGCCTCGGCGGCGTACGGGAGTTCATCGATGATAATCAGGTGCCGGCGACCAGCGAGCAACTGCGCGATGCTGCGCCAGAGTTCCGACCAGCTTTCGAAGATCGGTACCGGCAGATCTGCGCCGATACTCTGCAAGAACTCACCGAACAGTTTGCGCCGCTGGAGTGGCGCAGGATCTTTCTCGGCGACCCAGTAGGTGAAGGGGAGGCTGCTTTGCTCAGCCCAGGCGCGTAGGAGCGCCGTCTTACCGACGCGCCGCCGGCCGTAGAGCATGACAAACTGGCCCGGGCCAGGGTGCTGGCGCTTGAGCACAGCGTTGAGAAAGACGAGCTCAGGTACACGGTCAATAAACATCCTTGCGCTCCTATGCAAGAAGCCACGCCACAACTATTATAGCTACGACGTGGCTTCTTTACAAGGAGGCGCTAGCTGCACGCACTATGCCGCCACCTTCTGCCATGGCACATACCTACGCAGGATGGTCGTTTTCGTGAAAGAAAGAGTGCACGCGCTCTCGAACGAGCCACTTTCACGAATTTCATAAACCTCAACCTCGACGTAGTAGGCGCCCGGCCCCTCCTGCCGCACGGTCATCCCGTGG
>DAOUBZ010000135.1:0-2475 GCA_034432515.1 Chloroflexaceae bacterium
GGCGCCCGCCACGGGCCACTGAGCCCGCCAGCGGCGCGGCCCCCCCCGCCCAGGAGGCCTGGCTTGCGATCGAGGGCGTCACGCTTAACAACCTGCGTGAGGTGGACGCCCGTTTCCCGCTCGGCTGTTTCGTGGCCGTCACCGGCGTCTCGGGCTCCGGCAAGTCGTCACTGGTCACCGAAACGCTCTACCCGGCGCTGGCCAACCGGCTCAACAAGGCCCAGCTCAAACCGGGGCCGCACCGGGCATTGCACGGCATCGAATACCTCGACAAGGTGATCGACATCGACCAGCAGCCGATCGGGCGCACGCCTCGCTCCAATCCGGCAACCTATGTCAAGCTGTTCGACCTGCTGCGCGAGCTGTTCGCCAGCACCCCCGAGGCTCGCCTGCGCGGCTACGCGCCCGGTCGCTTCTCCTTCAATGTCAAGGGTGGCCGCTGTGAGACCTGCGAGGGCAACGGTGAGATAAAGATCGATATGCAGTTCCTCGCCGACGTCTGGGTCCATTGCAACGAGTGCAAGGGCAAGCGCTACAATCGCGAGACGTTGCAGGTGAAATACAAGGGCAAGTCGATCGCCGACGTGCTCGATATGGACGTGCAGACCGCACTCGAGTTTTTCGACAATGTGCCGCGAGTGCGGCGCATCCTGCAGACGCTGCACGATGTGGGGCTCGACTACATCAAGCTCGGCCAGCCGGCCACCACGCTCTCGGGCGGCGAGGCCCAGCGGGTCAAGCTGGCCAAAGAACTGGCGCGGGTCGCCACGGGGCGTACCGTCTACATCCTCGATGAGCCAACCACCGGTCTGCACTTCGCCGACGTGCAGCACCTGCTGCGCGTGCTGCACCGCCTGGTCGACGCGGGCAATACGGTGATCGTGATCGAGCATAACCTCGATGTGATCAAGACCGCGGACTGGGTGATCGACATGGGCCCCGAGGGCGGCGATGGCGGCGGCCTGGTGGTAGCCGCCGGGACGCCCGAGCAGGTGGCGCTGGTCGAAGGCTCGCACACCGGGCGCTTCCTGCGCGAGATCCTCGCGCCGGCCGCATCGCGCGCGGCGGCAGATTGATCCGTATGACAAGGCTCGTTGGAGAATGCAAGGCAAGCAGCCATGAGTCACGTTCACTCTGCCGCCCGTGTCAGCGGCTTCGGCACGTCGATCTTTGCCGAGATCAGCGCCCTCGCCGCGCAGTGCGGCGCCGTCAACCTGGGCCAGGGCTTCCCCGACTTCGCCGGGCCGGACTGGGTCAAGCAGGCCGCCGCCGAGGCGGTCGCCGCCGACCTGAACCAGTATGCCCCCTACCAGGGCCTGCCGCGCCTGCGTGAGGCAGTGGCCGCCACCTGGCGCGCCCAGGGCTGGCGCGAGCTCGACCCGGCCCGCGAGGTCACGGTGACCAGTGGCGCGACCGAGGCGCTCTTTGCGGCCATGCAGGCACTGCTCGACCCCGGTGACGAGGCAATCGTCTTCGAGCCCTTCTACGACGCCTATGTGCCCGACATCACCATGGCCGGCGGCGTGCCGCGCTATGTGCGCCTGCAAGCCCCCGGACCCGGGCAGGCCACCTGGCATTTCGACCCCGAGGAGCTGCGCACCGCCTTCACGCCGCGCACGCGGCTGCTGCTCCTCAATACGCCCCACAACCCCACCGGCAAGGTGTTCACCCGCAGCGAGCTGGAGCTGATCGCCGCGCTGTGCACTGAGCACGACGTGCTCGTGGTCAGCGATGAGGTCTACGACCAGCTGGTCTTTGAAGGCGCCGTCCACGTGCCGATCGCAACCCTGCCTGGGATGTGGGCGCGCACGCTGACCATCAACTCCACCGGCAAGACCTTCAGCGTCACGGGCTGGAAGATCGGCTATGCCGTCGGGCCGGCCCCGCTCAATGATGCGTTGCGCGCCGCCCACCAGTGGGTGACCTTTGCCACGGCGACGCCGCTGCAGGCCGCGGCGGCCGCGGCACTGGAGGGCGCGCTGGCCAACGGCTACTACGCGCAGTTTCGCGCTGAGTACGCCGAACGCTACCGGCTGCTGCGCGCCATCCTCGCGGGCGCCGGGCTGCCGACGCTCCTCACCGAGGGCAGCTACTTCGTTATGGCTGATATCAGCCGGACCGGCTTCACGAGCGATGCCGACTTCTGCCGCTGGCTCACCCGCGAGGTGGGGGTGGCCGCCATCCCGCCCTCGGCCTTCTATGCCGAGCCGGCCAGCGCGCCCCTGCTGGCCCGCTTCTGCTTCGCCAAGCGCACGGAGACCCTGCAGGCCGCCGCTGAGCGCCTGGCCCGGTTGAAACCGTGAGGCGCGGAGGCGCGGAGGCGCGGGGGCGAGGAGGCGGTGAGGCGAGGGTGCAACGCGGCCCCGTAGGGCCGCAGCGCGCTGCGGCCCTACGCGCCATCGGGCCATCGGGCCATCGGGCCATCGGGCCATCGGGCCATCGGGCCATCGGGCCATCGGGCCATCGGGCCATCGG
>DAOUBZ010000136.1:0-1827 GCA_034432515.1 Chloroflexaceae bacterium
TTGGGGCTTGCCCCAGGGACGTTGAGGTAGCCCTGGGCGTGCTACGCCGCCCGCGGATGCGGGATCTCGGCCTCGATCAGCAGGCCGCCCCGCGGGCCATTGGTGATGCGCAGCCGGCCCTGCAGCAGCGCAACCCGCTCGCTGATGCCGAGCAGCCCGTAGTGCCCCTGCTGACCCAGGGCCGCCAGGTCAAGCGTGCCCGCGATCCCGCGACCGTCATCTTCGATCGTGATCGCGACCGCGCGTGGCGAGGCAGGCGCCACCTCGATCCACGCCGACTGGGCCTGGGCGTGCTTGCGGATGTTCGCCAGCCCCTCCTGGACGATACGGAAGATCGACAGCTCGATGGCTTCGGGCAGGCGCCCGAGCTGCGCATCGACGTGGAGGCTTACCGCCACCCCGGTGCGCGCCGACCAGTCGCGCGTGTAAGACTGCAGCGCCGCGCCCAGCCCCAGGCTGTCGATCGTCGGCGGTCGCAGATTGCCGCAGATGCGCCGCACATCGTCCACCAGCGCCCGCACACTCTCGCGCACATCGGCCAGCCCGGCGGCCTGCAACTCATCTGCCGGCCGATCGCCGGTCTCGCCCTCCAGTTCCTCCAGCTGGAAGTTGACACTGAGCAAGTCCTGGATCACCTGGTCGTGCAACTCACGGGCGAGGCGCTTGCGTTCCTCTTCGCGCTGCGAGATCAGGCGCCGCTGCGCGTCCTGCAGGGCCAGGTTCGCCTGGTCGAGCGAGTGCACCTGCTGGGCAAGCTGGCGGATCAGTTGCTGGTTCAGACTGTCCTGGGCCGCCAGATCCTGTTCAAGGCGGCGCTGCTGGAGCCGCAGCCGTTCTGCCTGCTCGCGGGCACTGCGGTAGCTCTCGAGCGCCCAGATGATCGGGGTCAATTGCTCGTGCTCATGGTGGCCGATCTGGGCGGCCACCACCGCCTCGCGCGTGGTGCTGTCCGTCCGCGTATCGAGCGCAACCCGCCCCTCGTTGAGCACCAGGACCCGGTCGGTCACGGCGAAGATCTGGTCAAGACTTCCGGTGGCAAAGATTACGGCAATCCCCTGTTGTTGCCAGGTGCGGATGAGGGCGAGCAGTCGCTGCTGGGAGCTGTAACTCAGGAGCGCACCTGGCTCATCGAGGATCACCAGGCGCGCGGGGGTGACCAATGCACGGGCCACGGCGATCAACTGGCGCTGCTCGCTGGTCAGTTGATGCACCGGCGTACGCAGATCGCCGAACGTTATGTCGACTTTAGACAGCAGGCTGAGCGCATCCTGCTCCATACGCCGGCGGTCGGGGGCGCGGAGCCAGCCAAGACGTGCCGGCCAACCAGGCTCGCAGCCGAGGAACATGTTGGCACTGATGTCGAGATGCTCGGCGAGCACCGGGTGCTGGGGCACCATGGCCACCCTGCGCTCCCGCTGGCTGAAGGGCCAGCGCAGGCGTTCACCCGCCAGTAGCACCACACCCGCGCTCGGAGCCAGTGTCCCCCCCAGGATCTGCGCCAGCACCGACTTACCGGCCCCGGAGCGGCCGACCAGCCCGAGCACCTCCCCCGGCTGCACGCTGAAGCTGACCCGCTCCAGGGCGGTGAGGCTGCCGAAGCTCCTGGTAAGCGCGCTTACCTGTAGAAGAGGTTCCATAGTCAGGCGTGGTTCAAATCTATTTGACAATCTGGTCTTCTTCTGAGTCTTAGTAGTCTGTGAACTATGTCCTGGCATTTCCGCCCCCCTCCCAGCCTCCTCTCAGGGGTAGGTTTTTTGGCGGATGGCGTCCTGATGCGCTGCGTGCCCTCACCCCCCTGCCCCCTTCGGCTACGCTCAGGGCATGCCC
>DAOUBZ010000137.1:0-4870 GCA_034432515.1 Chloroflexaceae bacterium
GATGTGAGCGGCGACCGCCCGGGCATCCTGGATATGCAGGGCCGCCTCAAGTATGACGCCTGGTCGAAGCTGAAGGGTACAGGCGCCGAGCAGGCAATGCAGGACTACATTGCGCTCGTTGAGAAACTCAAGGCCGGTGCATAGTAGCACAATTGCCACACCTTCCGCGGGTGGTTGTTTGGGGCAAGCCCCAGAGACGTTGCAATAGCCGAAACACGACGCCCCGGCGCTATTGCGCCGGGGCGTCGTGTTTCGGCTATAATGGAACCAGTTCCAGCGTGTACCTATCCTGCCTGTGCAAAGGAGCACCATGAGCACGCGAGACTGGACCAACGAAGCGGCCGCCCGCTCCCTCGAACGCCTGCTGCCCCGTCTGCGCAACGAACTGGCGGCCGCCCGCCAGGCTGACCCGCAAGGCTGGCAGACATTTGAGCTGCGCCTCGTACGCGAATGGCCTCGACTCTTCGCCATCCTGCTGCAGCTCTACGGCAGCCACTACGATTTCTTCTACCACCTCGAACAGATCCTGCTCGCTGCCGGCCGGGCCTGGGCGGAACGCCCCGCCGCCCTCCGGGCGCTCGACGAGCGCCGCGAGGCTGACCCCACCTGGTTCCAGTCCCAGCAGATGGTCGGCGCGATGCTCTATGTCGACCTGTTTGCCAGCGATCTGGCCGGCGTCTGCGAGCACCTGCCCTACCTCACGCAGCTTGGCGTCACCTATCTCCACCTCATGCCGCTCTTCCGTTGCCCGGAGGGCAACAACGACGGCGGTTACGCAGTGAGCAGCTACCGCGAAGTCGCCCCTGCGCTCGGTAGCATGGACCAGTTGCGCGAGCTTGCCGCCACCCTGCGCGCAGCCGGGATCAGCCTGGTGCTCGATTTCGTCTTCAATCATACCTCCGATGAGCACACCTGGGCCCTGCGCGCCCGCGCCGGCGATCCGGAGTATCAGCGCTTCTATCTGCTCTTCCCCGATCGCACCATGCCCGATCAGTACGACGCGACCCTGCGCGAGATCTTTCCCTCTGTGCGCCACGGCAGCTTCACCTGGGACCAGGGGATGCGCCGCTGGGTCTGGACGACCTTCAACAGCTTCCAGTGGGACCTCAACTACGCCAATCCGGCCGTCTTTCGAGCCATGGCTGAAGAGCTGCTCTTTCTCGCCAACGCCGGCGTCGAGGTGGTGCGCCTCGATGCGGTGGCCTTTATCTGGAAGCGCCTGGGCACCGACTCGGAGAACCAGCCCGAAGCCCATTTGATCATCCAGGCCTACAACGCCCTGGCGCGTATTGCGGCCCCGGCCCTGCTCTTCAAATCCGAGGCGATCGTCCATCCCGATGAGGTGCTGCGCTACATCGGGCCCGGCGAGGCTCAACTCTCGTACAACCCGCTGTTCATGGCCCTCTGCTGGGAAGCCCTTGCGACCCGCGAGGTCCGGCTGCTGGCCTATTCGCTGGCGAAGCGCTGGCCCATCCCCGCCGGTTGCGCCTGGGTCAACTACCTGCGCTGCCACGATGATATCGGCTGGACCTTCGATGACAACGATGCCCGCGCCGTCGCCATTGATCCCTGGGGGCACCGCCAGTTCCTGAATGCCTTCTACCGTGGCGACCACCCCGCCTCCTTCGCCCGTGGCGTGCCCTTCCAGGCCAACCCGGTCACCGGCGACGCCCGCATCAGCGGCACACTCGCCTCGCTCGCCGGCCTCGAACAGGCCCTGCACCAGGACGATCCAGTGCTGATTGACCTTGCCGTCCGACGCATCCTCTTGCTCCACAGTCTCATCCTCAGCGCCGCCGGCATCCCCCTGCTCTACATCGGCGACGAACTGGCTACGCTGAACGACTATCGCTACGCGCGCGACCCGGCCAGGGCCGCCGATAGCCGCTGGGTCCACCGGGTGCCGTTTGACTGGGAGCGGGCCGCGGGCCGTGACGACCCGAGCACCCCGGACGGCCAGGTCTACCGCACCTTGCTGCACCTGATCGCCCTGCGCAAACGCCAGGTTGCCTTCGCTGGCAACCAGCTCGAGGTCTTCGATACGGGCAATCCGCACGTGCTCGGCTTTGTGCGCCAGCACGGGGGGCAGCGTATCACCGTGCTGGCCAACTTCAGCGAGCACGCGCAGCCCCTGGCCGGCAACCGCCTCCGGCTGAACGGCCTGGCGTACCGCTTCGACGAGCTCGTCAGCGGCCGTGAGCTCGTCGCCGAGGCGACGATCAGCCTTGCCCCCTACCAGTACCTCTGGCTTGAGGCCAGAGCGTGAGCAGACAGCCTGGGGCAAGCCCTAACCCTCAGTTTTTTGGATGGGTTTAGCGGCTGCGCCGCCAAACCCATCCAACAACAACCATCGGGGCAGCCTGGCCGCTCTACACCCCACACAAGCCCCGGGCTTGAGGCGCTGCCGTTGCCGGTGTGGATGTGGTATCCTACGAAGGTATGCCAGAGCTGATTACTACCCCTGACGGGCTCCGCATCCTGGTCGAAGAGCTGCCCCACACCTACTCGGTGTCGGTTGGCTGCTTTGTGGCCGCGGGCGCGCGCCACGAGCCCGATGCCCACGGCGGCGCTGCCCACTTCATTGAGCATATGCTCTTCAAGGGCACCGAGCGCTACCCCAGCCCGCGCCTGGTCTCCCAGGCGGTCGAGGGGGTGGGTGGCCTGCTCAATGCCTCGACCGCCTACGAATCGACCGTCTACTACGCCAAGGTGGCCACGATCCATGTGGACCGCGCTGCCGATGTCCTGGGCGAGATGGTGCTACGCCCACGATTCGATCTGCAGGAGCTGGAGAAGGAGCGCCGCGTGATCATCGAGGAGATCCGTGGCCTCCAGGACGCGCCCAGCGACTGGGTGCACGAGTTGCTGCAGCAGACGATGTGGGCGGGCAGCCCGCTCGGCCGCGACATCGCCGGCAGTGTCGAGACGGTGGCCGCCCTCGGGCGGGGTGAACTGGCCCGTTTCTGGCAGCGCCACTACAACCGGGCCAACCTCGTGATCTCGGTGGCCGGCAACATCAGTGCGGCTGCCGCCCAGGAGGTGGTGAGCACCGCCTTTCGCGGGTTGCCTGGCGGCGAGGCCACGCCGCCGCAGCCCCGGCCCGTGCCGCATCCCGGGCCACGCCTCACGCTGCTCTCCCGCGACACCGAGCAGGGCAATTTCTGCCTCGGTCTGCCCGGCCTCTCCTACTGCGATCCCGACCGGCGCCCGCTCCAGGTGCTCGACTCCATCCTGGGCGGCGGCATGTCCTCGCGCCTGTTCCAGCTGCTCCGCGAAGAGCACGGCCTGGCCTATAGCGTCGGCTCCTATCACAACGACCTCTCCGACGCCGGCATGTGGGTGATCTACGGGAGCGTCGATCCGGAGGCGCTGCGTGATGCCGTGGCCCTCTGCCTGGAGATCCTGCGCGACCTGGCCGTCAGCGGCGTGACCGCCGATGAGCTGGCGATGGTCAAGGAGCAGGTCAAGGGCGGCCTGCTGCTCTCGCTGGAGGATACCTGGTCGGTGGCCTCGCGCAACGGCGCTCACCTGCTGCGCTATGGCCACGTGGTGCCCGTTGAACAGGTGGTCGCCGAGGTCGAGGCGGTCACTGCCGCTGAGGTGCAGCGCGTGGCCCGGCGCCTGCTGCGCAGCGAGGCGCTGCACCTCGCCGTGATCGGCCCCTACGGGCGCGAGGATAGCCACGAGTTGCAGGCGCTGCTTGAGCAGGGCTTCGCATAAGAGCGCCGCTATGGGCAGCATCGCAATCGTCGGCGCCGGGGTGGCCGGTCTGGCCGCGGGCCGCGCGCTCGTCGATGGTGGCCACACCGTCAGCCTGTTCGAGAAGAGCCGCGGCCTCGGCGGGCGTGTCGCGACCCGGCGTGTCGCCGGCTTCGCGATCGACCACGGCGCTCAGGTCTTCAAGGCGCCCACCCCGCCATTCCAGGCCCTCGTTGCCGAGATCGATGGCGCCCGGGCCATCGCCCAGCCGGTCTGGACCTTCACGAGCGCCGGGCAGATCAGCCCGGGTGACCCCGCGCAGGTTGCGGAAGCCAGCTGGACCTGGCCCGGCGGCATCAATACCCTGGCCCGACACCTGGCCCGCGGCCTCGTGGTCCACCGGGAAGTGACCATCACCGCGCTGCGCCAGGCTGAGCCGGGCTACGAGCTGGTGGACGCCAGTGGGCAGCGGAGTGGCCCGTTTGCCGCGGTGCTCCTCACCCCGCCCGCTCCGCAGACTGCTGCCATCCTGGCGGCGAGCGCCATCGACCCGACGGTGCAGGCGCAGTTGCTCGCTGCGCTCGCGCCGGCACGCTACCGCCCCTGTCTCTCACTGGCCTTCGCCTATGCGCACCGCCCTGCGCCGCCCTGGTACGCGCTGCTCAACCTGGACCGACGCCACCCCATCGCCTGGCTGGCCTGCGAGCACGTCAAGCCGGATCGCGCGCCCGCCGGCCACGGGCTGCTGCTGGCCCAGATGGCGCCGGCCTGGAGCGAGCAGCACTGGGAGGCGCTGCCCAGGGGCACCTACGGTGGCGGCGCGCCGCTGCCCGCTGCGCTCACCGCCGTCCATGGGCTCATCGGCGAGTTGCTCGGCGCCGATCCGGGCGCGCCGCTGTGGGTTGATGTGCATCGCTGGCGCTATGCCCTGGCCGACGCGCCGTGCGCCCCCGCGGCCAGCACAGGGCTCGCCGGGCTCTTCGTCGCCGGTGACATGGTCGCGGGCCAGGGGCGCGTCCACCTGGCCATCGCCAGTGGCCGGGCCGCCGCCGAGCGGATCGCGGCAGCCCTCGACCAGTGACCGCGTGGCTGAGGCGCTGCGCGCGGCACGGCCTCCCGGCCTCCCCCCGTTGGCAAGGCCCCCCCCCCCCCCCCCCCCCCGGGGGGGGGG
>DAOUBZ010000138.1:0-2426 GCA_034432515.1 Chloroflexaceae bacterium
CCGACGACGGAGGCGCTGACTCGGCTGGTGATCGGCGCGGCGCTGCTGGGCCTCGATGGCCTGGCCGCCCGAAGCAGCCGCTGGGAGGCCGCGGCGGGCATCACGCGGCGCCAGGCTGCCCCGGCTGCCGCCGCGGGCGAGATCGGTTCGGGGCGCTTCCGCCACGCTCTGATCGGCTGGATCTTCGAGAGCGAGGCCCAGCTTCGCCCACGCGGCAACCCGATCAGCTGGCTGCGGGCCGTTGTGGTCTACGTGTTCAGCACCGTCTTCTCGGTGGTGATCGATCTGCTACCCCTGCCGCGCCTCGGCTTTCGCCGCAGCAAGAGCCCGGGCGCCGAACCGAGCGATGAGGAGACCCGGCGCTGGATCGAGCGCGGCCTGGCTGAAGAGGCCCACAGCCGTCGCTTCGCCCAGGTGGCGCTCGAGGACATCGTTGACAACGCGATCGTCTATCTGGCGCGCCGCCCTGCCGTCGCCCGCGCCCTCGGCGAGCTCGTCCGCTCGCCTGCTATGGACGATGCCGTCGCGCATATCGCCGCCGGCCCCGTGGTTGAGCAGGCGATCGCCCGGGTGGCGCAGAGCCCGGCCCTCGATACCGTCGTCCGCCACGTTGTGCGCACCCCAGCCATGGAGGACGCGGTCACCTACCTGGTTCGCACCCCGGCGATGAATGCAGCCATCGATACGCTCTCGCAGTCACCGGCCCTGGTTTCGCTGGTTACCACCCAGGGCACCTCCGTGGCAACCGAGATCCTCGATCAAGTGCGCGGGCGCGCCATTGATAGCGACGACTGGGCCGAAGCGGTCGTGCGCCGGCTGCTGCGCCGCCCCCCACGTTCAAGCCTGCCCCTGGAACTGCGCGGCATGGCGGTGGTCGTGCGTGAGCGGCAGCCGAAAGCTCTGCGAGGAGGCGGGGATGACCATTGAGACCTCGACCCCGATCCTGCGGCGCGTATTGCCCCCGTCGGCGGCGCCGCGCTTTGTTGCCTATGCCGGTTTCGTCACCCGGGCGATGGCCATGGTGGTTGACCTGCTGATCATCGGTGCGGTATGGCTGGTGGGCGGGATCGCGGTGGATTTCATCAGGCGAACCTCGAGCGTCGATGCACTACTCAGGCTCATCTTCGACACCTTCGACGTGCTGATCCCGGCGAGCACGCCGTTGTTCAGAACTGCCCTCGAGTTCCTGACGCTCCAGGCGTGGAGCTTCGTCTACTTCACGTTCTTCTTCCGCTTCGGCGGGGCCACGCTTGGCAAGTACCTGATGGGCCTGCGCGTGGTCCGCCACGATGGCCAGCCCCTGACCCTAGCCAGGGCTGCGCTGCGCAGTCTGGCCTACCTCGCCTCAATGCTGCCGGTCTATGTTGGTTTTCTCAACATCCTGGTGGACGACCGGCGCCGTGGCTGGCACGACCTGCTCGTAGGGACCGTGGTGGTCCACAGCTGGCGTGATTATCCGGCTGCGACAGAAGGTTCAGAATCGACCATTCCAACGTGACAAGGAGCAGCACCGATGAACGATGCTCAGAGCCTCGTGGCCCTCTTCGAGGCGATGACCCAGAACCTCGAGCGCGATCGCGACAATCTGAACCAGCTCGATCGCGACGACAATGACACCGGCGACAATATGGTCGCCAACTTCCGCCTGGTGACCTCGACCTTGCAGCAGGAGGTGAGCCGCACGGGGCAGACCGACCTGGGCGCGGCCCTCGGCCAGGCGGCCCAGGTGCTGCGCAGCGACGGTCGGGGCGGCACGGCGCCGATCTACGCCGACGGTCTCGAAGAGGCCGCCAATCGCCTCGCCGGCAAGAACAACTTCACGCTCGATGACCTGCTCCCGCTGCTCGAGGGCCTCGCGGGTGGCGCCCAGCGCGCGGGCGGGCAGCCCGGCCAGGGCTCGCTGCTCGACGTGCTGCTGCCCGCCATCGGCAGCTACAGCCAGGCCAAGCGCCAGGGCCAGGGCGACCTGGAGGCCATCCTCGGCGCATTGCTCGAGACCCGCCGCGGCGCCACCGGCACGGCCCGCTCATCGGCCGGCTACGGCCGCGATGCTGGCCGCGACACCCGTGGTGAGGTCGACCCGGGGGCCGCTGGCGCCGCCTCGCTGCTCGAAGGGCTGCTCGGGGCGCTGCTGCAGAGCGCGATGCGCAGCCAGGCCGGCGGTACCAGCGCGCAGGGGGGCAAGTATGGCGGACCCTCAACCCTGCCGCAGGCCGGCGGCGCTCCCCCCCAGAGCCAGCAAGGCTCGGGCAATCCGATCCTCGATATCCTGGGCGGGCTCTTCGGCAGCGGTCGCTAGCCCGTAGCCTCCGTCTCCGGAGGCGGACGTTGCGCACAGAGGGGCGTGCCCAACGGGGCCGCCCAACCACCCCGGGGCGGCCCCATCCCCCCGCGGAAGGCGGACGTTGCGCAAGTAGGGGCGTGGC
>DAOUBZ010000139.1:0-12363 GCA_034432515.1 Chloroflexaceae bacterium
GCTGCGCCAGTGCTTCGGCCTGGTTATGCCTGCCTGCGCAGCAGGTAGATGCCACCGGCGATCAGCAGCGCCGGGAAGATCAGCGAACTCAGGCCGGGCCAGAACATTTGCAGGGTGAGGAAGATGCCCAGGCCGAGCAGCACATAGCCGAGCAGCTTGCCGCGCCCCTCACGACGGGGGGCAGCCGGACCTGTGCCCAGGTTGTTGATCGGGATCTCCTCTGGCTCGTTCGCCGCGCCCGTCATCGGGTCGAGCCGCAGGCGCTGCGTCTCGCCAGTAGCCACAAACACCTGCCCGCGCTCCGCATCCCCCAGGTTGGTGCTGCCGGCGCGCTCGCGCGGCATCACCAGCCAGAGCAGCGGGTAGACGAGCAGGGCCGGTCCACTAAACGCCAGCAGCACAAAGACCAGGCGCACAATCGTCGAGTCGATATGCAGATATCGGGCCAGGCCGCCGCAGACACCGGCGATCATCGCGTCGGAGCGGCTGCGCTCAAGCCGGGTTGTCGTATACATCGTCGCGTTCCTTCCGTCATCAGCCATTCGGCTGCCTGGCAATCTGACGGCTACGGCGGCGCGCTTGTTGCAGCGCTCACCAGTAATGCTCGCGATTCTCGCGGTAGAAGGCAAGGGTGCGGGCCAGCCCGTCGCGGAGGCGCACCTGCGGCGTCCAGCCGAGGCGCCCCTGGATGAGCCGGTAGTCACCGTAGTAGTCGCCGATGTCGATCGGCTTACGGTCGGCTGGGTAGGGGATAAGCTCAAACCGACCCGCGCCGTTCAGCTCGATCAGCAGCGCCGCCAGGTCGCGCAGATTGATCGTCTCGTCGCTCCCCAGGTTAAACACCTGGCCCGCCGCCCCCGGCTCCTTCGCCGCCAGCAGCAGCGCCTCGACACAGTCATCCACGTAGGTGAAGTCGCGGATCTGCAGCCCGTCACCCCACACCTGCACCGGCTCACCGTCGATCACACGCTTGATCCAGATCCCCAGAAAGGTCTGGCGGGCGTCCTTGACGCGCATCCGCGGACCGTAGGTGTTGGTGAGCCGCAGGGCGCAGGCGCTGATCCCGTAGACGTTGTTGTAGAGGATGTGATACCACTCGCCGGCCATCTTGTTGATGCCGTTGACATCGGTGGGGTGGAGCAGATGGCGCTCATCAACCGGCAGATAGTCGGGCTTGCCGTAAATCTGGCGCGTGGAGGCGTAGATGACCTTGATCGCGGTGTTATGCTTGCGACACGCCTCGAGGATGGAGAGCTGAGAGCGGCAGTTGATCTCCAGATCGGTGTAGGGGTCGCGCATCGAGTCCATGTGGCTGGTCTGCCCGGCCAGGTTGAAGAGGTAGTCCTGGCCCTGAACCAGGTAGTTCATGGAGTGCTCGTCGCGCACATCGGCGATATTGAGCCGCACGCGGCCGGCGACCTCGTGGAGGTTGCGCAGATTGCCGCCATACTCGGGGATGAGCGAGTCGACGACCGTGATCTCCGCGCCCAGTTCGCACAGGCGTCGGGCCAGGCTGGAGCCGATAAAGCCGGCCCCTCCGGTGATCAGCACCCGGCTGCCGGCGAAGGCGGCGCGCAACTCAGCAGTCTTGTCCATAGGCACGTCCGGCGGTGGGCCAGGGCGATCCGGCGCGGGCCTACGAGTGCTCACTCATCACCCGCGCCGCCTCCTGACGCCGCCGGGCGATGCGCTCCAGATGCTCACGGCGCACCACGAGCTTCCACCAGAGCTGGATGAGTTGCACGCCGGTGCGCCACAGGCGCGGGAAGTTGAAGAACTGGCTCTGGCCGTAGGTGCGGTGATAGTGGTGCACCGGCACCTCGGCAAAGCGGTAGCCGGCGTCCTGGAGCTTCTTGACCAACTCCAGACAGATCGTGCCGCTGTCCGACTCCAGGTCGATCACATCGAAGACCTCGCGCCGGATGAGCCGGAAGTCGCAGTCGACATCGCGCAACTGGAAGCCGAAGAGCAGTTTGACCGTGTGGTGGTAGACCCGGCCGATGATCTTGCGGTGCAGCGGGTCGCCCCGGTCGATCTTCCAGCCATTAACGACATCGATGTCCTGGCCCAGCGCGGGCAGGAGCAGCTTGAGCTCGCGTGGGTCGTACTGGGCGTCACCGTCAGTGTAGAAGATCAGATCCTTGGTGGCGCTGGCGAAGCCAACGCGCAACGCGCCACCATAGCCGAGCGGCTGCCGGTGGGTAAAGACCCGCAGTCGCGGGTAGCGTTCCGCCAGCGACTCGAGCACCTGAACGGTATAATCGGTGCTGCCGTTCTCGACGACGATTACCTCATAGTCGTCGGTGAGTTCCTCGAGGGTCTCACTTACACTGACGACCATGCTCCCGATCGTGCCCGCGTCATTGAAGGCCGGGAAGAACGCCGTGATACTGGGACGCTCACTCATCGCTCGTGGCCCCGCTGGTGCTGACCGCCGCTGCGACCAGGTGGAGATTATAGCACAGGTTGTGCGCCACAACGGGCGGGGATTGTGCTATGATACGAGCATCTCGTGTTCCCAGATTCCAGGAGCAGATTGTGTGGCTGTGGGCTTTCTTCTTTGTCGTCGTGGTTATTGAAGTCTGGTACGCCTTTGCCTTCGTCTACGCCTACATCCAGCTCCGCGAGCGGATGTTGCTGCTGCCGGCCCTGCAGGCCCTGCTGATGCTCGCGGTCTTCGTCTACCTCGCCTACAGTCTGGCCAACAACGAGGCGGCAAGCCTCTTCGTCGCCATCCCACTCCTGCTGGGCACCCTGATCATCTCGCTCTTCTGGCGCCGCAGCCCGTCCGGCCTCGCGCAGTTCATCAAGAGCTACCCGCGCGGCACCATCGACGTTCTCTCCTTCCGCAAACCGGTGATGGACCTGAAGCGGCGGGTGCGAACCAAGTAACGCACGGCCCACATGGCCCGGCACAGCCCACCAGGGTCGTCGCGTCCCCGCGGGAGATCGTGCGGGCCTGCGATGAAAGACTACACGCTCCACGGCCTTGCGCCGAACCACGTTGCTGAACCAGCCAGCGCCGAGCACCTCGCCGAGCTCCTGCGCGACGCCCACGCCCGGCGGCTTGCCCTCGTGCCCTGGGGTGGCGGAACGCGCCAGCACGTCGGGCGTCGGCCCGCACGCTACGACCTGGCCCTCTCCACCCGGCGCCTCAACCAGATCGTGGACTATCAGCCCGCCGATCGGGTGATTACCGTGGAAGCAGGCGTGACCCTCGGGGCCGTCCAGGCCCAGCTCGCCCAGCACGGTCAGTGGCTCCCCTGGGACCCGGCGCAGCCCGAGCGGGCCACCATCGGCGGGCTGCTCGCCAGTGGCGCCACCGGCGCCCTGCGCCTCAGCCACGGCTCGCCCCGCGACTGGACACTGGGTATGCGCGTCGCTCTGGGCGATGGGCGCCTCGTCAGGAGTAGCAGGCACCAGGTGAAGAATAGCGCCGGCTTCGATACCCACCGGGTCCATATCGGGGCCCTGGGCACGCTCGGGGTGATCACCGAGGCGACCTTCCGGGTGGCGGCGTTGCCCGAACGCCGCCAGAGCCTGCTCGCCGCCTTCACCAATCCCCACCTGCCCGCGCGTGCCATCGACCAGCTGCGCGATGCCCCGCTGCAGCCACTCGCCCTCGTGGCACTCAACCAGCGCGCCGAGCAGTGCATCGCTGCGCTGCAGGCCTTTTTGAGCAACCAGCCCGCCCATATCGTTGTGATCGCCCGCTTCGCCGGGGCCAGCGGCGCCGTCCAGCACCAGGTGCGCGAGGCCGTGCGCCGCTGTGTCGAGATCGGCGCGCGTACGGTCGAGCTCCACGAAGATGATGACCACGCCCTCTGGAACGAGCTTGCCAGTGCCCTGGCCCCCCATGCCGACGGCTCGCTCCTGATCAAAGCCCGCGCCCCCTCCAACGCCTTCGGCACCGTTGCCGGCCTCCTTGAGCAGACGGCCAGGCAGCGCGGCTGGGACGCCGCCCAGATTGGCATCGCCGGCGTGGGGCTGATCTATAGCCGCTGGGCGACCGCCGGTGCGCGACCCGAAGTGGTCGCAGCGACCCTGGCCGTCCTGCGGGCCGAACTGGCTATGCTGAATGGCTACGCTGTCGTCGAGGAGGCGCCGCCCGCCCTGGCCGGCAGCCTTGACGTCTGGGGGCCGCCGCCAGAGGGCATCGAACTGGTGCGCTCACTGCGCGCCCGCTGGGATCCGGCAGGCATTTTGAATCCGGGGCGCTATGTCGTTTGAGGTGCAATGATGCAGATCCTGGGGCTCGATATTGGCGGCTCGGGCATCAAGGGCGCGATCGTGGATGTGGCGACCGGGGCGCTGGTGACTCCGCGGCACCGCATCCCGACCCCGAATCCGGCTACCCCCGAGGCGGTCGTCGAGACAGCCGTGCAGCTGGTGCAGCACTTCGGCTGGCGCGGGCCGATCGGCTGCGGCTTTCCCGCCGTGATCAAGGGCGGCGTCATGCACACCGCGGCCAACGTCTCGCCACGCTGGATCGGGGTCAATGGCCGGCAGATGCTCGAACAGGCCATCGGCGCGCCCGTGGCCGTGCTCAACGATGCCGATGCCGCCGGGCTCGCCGAGATGCGCCTGGGTGCGGGCCGCGACCGCGACGGGGTCGTGCTGATGCTCACCGTGGGCACGGGTATCGGGACCGCGCTCTTCGTCAACGGTGTGCTGGTGCCGAATACCGAGCTCGGCCATATCGAGATCCGCGGCAAAGACGCCGAGACCCGCGCCTCTGATAGCGCCCGCGAGCGCAAGGGCCTCAGCTACCAGGAATGGGCGCCGCGCTTCGATGAATACTTGCAGCGGATCAGCGCCCTGATCTGGCCCGACCTGATCATCGTGGGTGGCGGCGCCAGCAAGGCCTTTGAGAAGTTCGCCCCGCTGCTCGCAGTGCACGTCGAGGTGCTGCCGGCCCAGCTGCGCAATGAGGCCGGGATCATCGGCGCCGCGCTCTACGCCCACGAACAACTCCCGGTACTGGCCTGAGCAACTGCGCCTGGATCGGTACGGTATAGTATCGTAGCCGCAATGGAAGGAGCATCATCATGTTCGCGCTTGGTGTGATTATCGCTATTGGCTCGGCCATCGCTTTCGCCGCCCTCGGCGCCCTCACCCTCTGGGGTGGCTGGGTCACCGTCACCCGTGAATTGCCAATCCATTTCGTCAGCGCCGGCGTCGCCTCAGGCGAGCGGGCGCGCACCCTCGCCCTCGTGGTCGTGCCCCTGGCGATCACCGGCGTCTTTGGCCTGCTCGCCGGCTGGCGTATCCTTATGGTCGCCTTTGGCCTTGGATGAGCAACCTGCCCGACCGACCGTCTGTTCTAACCCTTGGAGGAGGTTCTATGCCCGAGCGCGCGCATCCGAGGCCCGTCGTCCTGGCGATTATGGACGGCTGGGGCCTCGCCCCGCCCGGTCCCGGCAATGCCGCGGATCTGGCCAATACCCCTAATGTGGACCGCTGGATGGCCGAGTACCCCTGCACCACCCTGGCGGCCTCGGGCCTCGATGTGGGCCTGCCTGCGGGCCAGATCGGCAACTCCGAGGTGGGCCATCTCAATATCGGCGCCGGCTTCGTCGTCTACCAGGAGCTCACCCGCATCAGCAAGGCGATCACTGACGGCGATTTCTTCACCAATCCGCAGCTCCGCGGCGCGATCGCCCACGCCCAGGCCACCGACGGTGCCCTCCACCTGATGGGCCTGTTCGGCCCTGGCGGGGTCCACGCCCACGAGGACCACCTCCACGCCCTGCTCGAACTGGCCCGGCGCGAGGGCTTCAGCCGCGTCTATCTCCACCTCTTCCTCGATGGTCGCGATGTCCTGCCCCGCAGCGCCCTCGGCTTCCTCGACACCCTCGAGGCCGCGATTGCACGCATTGGCGTCGGCACGGTTGCCACTGTCTCAGGTCGCTACTACGCCATGGATCGCGACAAACGCTGGGAGCGCACGGGCCGCGCCTATGCGGCCATCGTGGAGGGCAAGGGCGAGACGGCCCCCAGCGCCCGTGTCGCCATCCAGCAGGCCTACGACCAGGACGTGAGCGATGAGTTCGTGCTGCCCACCGTGATCGTGCGCGATGGCGCACCGGTCGCCATCCTCAAGGACGGCGATGCGGTGATCTTCACCAACTTCCGCCCCGATCGCGGGCGCCAGCTCACGCGCGCGTTGATGCTGCCCGATATCAACGAGCAGATCCAACGCCACTACGCAAAGCAGAAAGCCGAGGGCCAGCAACTCCCCGACACGATCTGGCAGCGCCCCCGCCAGCTGCAGAACCTGCACATGGTGACGCTGACCCAGTACGAGGAGGGTCTGCCCGTCCAGGTGGCCTTCCCACCGCGGCCCGTGGTCGAACCGCTCGCCGCCGTGGTCAGCGCAGCCGGCAAACGCCAGTTCCATATCGCCGAGACCGAGAAGTATCCGCACGTCACCTTCTTCCTCAACGGCGGTCGCGAAGCACCGTTCCCCGGCGAGGAGCGCCACCTGGAGCCCTCACCCAAGGTGGCGACCTATGACCTTCAGCCCGAGATGAGCGCCGCCGGGGTCACCGAGCACCTGCTCGCCGCGATCCGTAGCGATCAGTATGACCTGATCGTCGTCAACTACGCCAACCCGGATATGGTCGGGCACACCGGGGTCATCCCGGCGGTGATCAAGGCCTGCGAGACGGTGGACGCAGGCATGGGCGCGGTGGTGCCCGAGGTGCTGGCTCGCGGCGGCGCCGTGCTGATCATCGCTGACCACGGCAACGCCGAGCAGATGATCGACCCGGAGACCGGCGGCGCCCATACCGCCCACACCACCAACCCGGTGCCCTGCATCCTTGTGGCCGCCGATGGGCTGGGCCTGGGCAAGGGCGAGGTCACGCTGCGCTCCGGTGGCCGCCTGGCCGATGTGACGCCCACCTTGCTCGAACTGCTCGGCCTGCCCAAAGCCGCCGACATGACGGGTGAGTCGCTGATCGTGCGCGGATGAGCTTTGATGACGACCCAGAAACCCCTCTCCGCCCGCAACCGGCGCTGGAACATCCTGCCTCCCGCACCTCCGGAGTTCGTGCGCCAGAGCGGCCTGAGCCCGCTGCTGGCCGCGCTGCTCCACCAGCGCGAACTGCGCGACCCGGAGGCCGTGCGGGCCTTCCTCGACGCCGACTACAAACACGGGCTTCACGATCCGCTGCGCATGCGCGGCATGCCCGAGGCCAGCGCCCGCATCGCCCAGGCGATCGAGCGCGGCGAGCCGATGGCGGTCTACGGCGACTTTGATACCGATGGGGTCACCGCGGTCACCCTGCTGGTGCAGGCGCTGACGGCGATGGGTGGCACGATCCGGCCCTACATCCCCCACCGCACCCGCGAGGGCTACGGCCTCAACCGGCAGGCGATCCACCAGCTGGCCGCCGAGGGCGTGCGCCTGTTGATCACCGTGGACTGCGGGATCAGCAATGTAGCCGAGGTGGCCGAGGCCAACCGGCTGGGCCTGGAGGTGATCGTCACCGACCACCACACCCCGCCCGCCGAGTTGCCCGCGGCCCTGGCCGTGGTCAACCCCAAGCAACCGGATTGCGCCTACCCCTACAAGCACCTCGTCGGGGTCGGCATTGCCTTCAAGCTGGTGCAGGCCCTGGTCAGGCGGGGCGGTACGCTTGGCGCCGTGCGCGGCCGCGATTTACTCGATGTCGTGGCCCTCGGCACGGTCACCGATATGGGCCCGCTGACCGGCGAAAACCGCGTGCTGGTCAAGGCCGGCCTGGAAGCGATCAATAGCTCGCAGCGCCCCGGGCTCAAAGCGCTGATCGAGGTGGCCGGCCTGGTCCAGGGCCAGGTCACCGCCAGCGATATCGGCTATATGCTCGGCCCGCGGCTCAATGCGGCCGGCCGCCTCGACGACGCAGTGCGTGCTTACGAACTACTGCTGGCCGGCGATTACGCCACGGCGCGGGCCATTGCTCAGGAGTTGAACCAGACCAACCGCGAGCGCCAGGAGCTCACGAAGCAGGTGCAGGCGGCCGCCCGGGCGCAGGCCGAGGCCAGCGGCAAGCACCAGCGCCGCGTGGTGGTGCTGGCCAGCGAGGAGTTTCCCGCCGGCATCGTTGGCCTGGTGGCCGGCAAACTCGTTGAGGAGTGGGGGCGTCCCGTGCTGCTGATCGAGCGCGGCGCCGAACAGTCGCGCGGCTCGGCGCGCTCGGTGCCCGGCTTCAGTATCGTTGAGGCCCTGGCCAGTTGCAAGGAGTTGTTCGTGCGCTTCGGCGGCCACGCCGCAGCCGCCGGCTTTACGATCGACAACGCCAATCTCCCCCGTCTGGAGGAACACCTGCTGGCCCTGGCTGACGCGCAGCTCAGCGACGCGCTGCTGCAGCCCACGCTCACCGTTGATGCAACGATCGCGCTCAACGCGCTCGGCCACGAGCTGCTCGCCGAACTACGGCGCCTGGAGCCCTTTGGCCAGGCCAACCCCACTCCCGTCCTGATGAGCCCCGGGGTGCAGGTGGTTGACGCGCGCCCGCGCGGTGGCGATGGCCAGCACCTGCGCTTGCTGCTGCAGCGCGACGGCGTAACTCACGAGGCGATCGCCTTTCGCCTTGGCCACCTCGCCGAGGCCCTGCGCCGCCACCCGCTTATCGATGTAGCCTACAGCTTCGAGGAGCACGAGTGGAACGGCCAGAAGCGCCTCCAGCTGAATGTGAAGGACTTCCGCCGCGCAACCGGGTGAACAGACCTACTCCCGCTCGTCCTGGGTGAGCACCAGCCCTTTCGCCCGCGCGCGCACCAGCGCCTCCACACAGTCGCTATCGAGCTCGGTGCCGGCCAGGCAGCGCAGGATTACGATCGCCTCGTCCACCGAGCGCGCCGGGCGATAGGGCCGGTGGCTGGTGACGGCGTCGAACACGTCGGCGACCGCGACGATCCGCCCGACAAGCGTGATCTGGTCGCCGCTGATCCCGTTGGGGTAGCCGGCGCCGTTCAGGCGCTCGTGATGCTGGGAGAGCGCCGACCAGGTGTCGCGCAGCAGTTCCAACTCGAGCAGGCCGCTGTCGCGCAGAAACTCAAGCCCGTAGATCGGGTGCTGGCGCATCTGGCGGAACTCGGCGGCGGTCAGGCTCTTGCGCTTCTTCAAGATGCGGTCGGGAACGCGGATCTTGCCTACGTCGTGGAGCTTGCTCGCGATACGCACGCGGAACACCGCATCGGCGTCGAGCCCGAGCTCCTGGGCGATGGCCACCGAGTAGTCGCTCACCCGCTGGCTGTGACCGCGCGTGTAGGGGTCCTTCAGGTCGATCGCGCCGGTGATCGCGTCGATGATCCGGGTGGAGAGGGCCGAAACATCAGTATAGAGCTGGGCCAGGCGGATGACCGTGGCCGCCTGGTTGGCAAGCGACTCGAACAGTTTCACATCGTCGGGTTCAAAGACCCGCCCGCCGCGTGGGTTGAGCGCCTGCGCGCCACCGATGATCCGCTCCTCCACGACGCCCCGGGCGTCACCCAGCTGGATGCGCGGCGCCTTGAGCGGCACACAGAGGATTGAGCGCGTCACGAAGCCGCTCTTGGCGTCGATGTGCCGATAGAAGCGTGCATCGCGCGTCACATCATTGACGGTCACCGTCTCGCCAGTGGCGACGACGTGGCCAATGATGCCCCGGCCCGCCGGCACCCGCTGAGCGACCATACGGTCGCGCTGGAAGCCGGCGGCGCTGTGCAGCACCAGGTCATCCTGAACCGGGTCGCGGATCCAGATCGAGGTGGCTTCCACGTCCAGCAGTTCGCAGGCATAGGTCATGATCCGGTCGAGCAGTTCGTCGCGATCGAGCGTGGTCGTGAGGTGCGAGATGATCTCCAGCAGCGCCTGCTGGCGCCGTTCGCGGCGCCGGGCCGCAGCGAGGAGCCGGGCTTTCTCGATCTCGCTCACCAGGCGCGAGCAGAGCAGCTGGATCAACGCCAGTTCGTCGGCATCGTCACAGGTGCTGCCAGGCAGATTGTAGATCTGCACCACGCCCAGCGGATGGCCGTGGAGCAACAACGGTACGCAGTAGAGCGTGCGCAGCGGCAGGCTGGTGAGGGGGCCGCCGTGCTGCATCGTGGGCTCGCTCGCCACCTCACCGACGAAGACGGGCTCCGCCCGGCGCAAGGCGCGCCCGGCCGCGCCCTGGTCGGCGGCAACGCGCGTGCCAAGCAGGCTCCGGCCCCCGGCAATGCCCTTGACCACCTTGAAGACCAGCGTGCCGGTCGCCTCCTCGTAGAGGGCGAGCGCACCCGCCTCGGCCTCAGTCACCAGGATGATCAGGTCCAGCATCTGATCGAGGAGTTCGTCAAGGACCGGGCTGGCGGCGATCTGGTTGGCACGCTGAATGATCTCGATGAAGTGCTGGAAGCGGGTTTCCTGCATGGGCATGGGTGGCCTCTGGGGGCGTTGAAGAGGCAACGAACCGGATACCGGGCAGCCACGTCGGGTAAAGGCTGGACGGCAACTGTATGAACGGCACCCACCACACGAATAGCACGGCGAGGCACCGCAGGCAATCGGATCCCACGCCGCTCCCTGGCGGCGACGCTACACGGGGTGGGCCAGGGCGCGCACATAGCGCACCAGTTCCTCCGGGTCGGCGGCCAGGGCCACCGGCATGCCGGCTGCTTCACCAATCCGCTGGGGGCTCCAGTCGTCGATGGTGCGTTCACCCCGGTGGTCAAACATCACCCGTGGCAGCAGGGCCCGGGTGCAGCCGCTCGCGCGAAGCGCCGGCACAACGTCCTGGGCGGTGAGCAGGCCGCTCACGGTCACCATCTCGCCGAAGAAGCCATTGGTCACCGGCACAACGCGGGCGGTGAGGCCCGCGACCCGGTTGAGGCGTGCCGCGACGTGCTCCAGCAGCGGGGCGACCAGCGTGCCGCAGACGAGTGCCAGACTGGCGGGTTGCGGCAGGCGTGGCGGCAACCTGCGCCGGGCGCGCGCCCAGAGGTCGAGAAAATCGCGGACCATGCCCACGCCGTTCGAGTACTGGGGCATGCCATCGTAGCGATCGGCGGCGGGCACGGGGCGGCCGGCGAGCAGGTAGAACTCATCGCTCGGATAGACCAGGGTCATCCCCAACTGGTCGCGGCAGCGGGCGCCGAATGGTTCGATCAGATCGACCACGGCGGCGGCCTCCTCGGGCGTATAGCAGCGCAGGGGGATGCTGCTCACCGCGGCGAGCCGCGAACAGAAGCCCAGGGCTGGATCGTGGAGGGGCGCCGCGCCGGTCTCGGCGAGGGGCATGGCCCGCTGCTCCGTAGCACTGTCCCAGAGCGGCTGGCGTTCCCAGTTGGTATCGATCCACTCGGGCGTCTCGTGGACCTCGATGGCGGCCTTGATACTCCGCGGGCGGTTGCCGTCGAAGCGGTGTCTGGTGAGCCCGACCGGCACCACCGCGATCGACTGCACCGTCGGGTAGAGCGCGATCAGGTCGGCGATGCTCTGGCGCAACACCTCGCCATCGTTGGCCCCCGGGCAAGCAACGATCTGGGTATGCACCTCGATGCCCAGCGCGCCGAGCCGGCGGATCTGCGCGCGCACATCGGGGACGTCCCGCTTGCCAAGCATCACCGCGCGCCAGAAGGGGTCGGTCGCGTGGACGCTGATATGCAGCGGCGAGAGGCGCTGCCGCCCGATGCGTTCCCAGTCGGCCTCGCTCAGATTGGTGAAGGTGACGAAGTTATTGTAGAGGAACGAGAGCCGGTAATCGTCGTCCTTGAGGTAGAGCGTCTTGCGGAAGCCTTTCGGCATCTGGGTAAGGAAGCAGAAGGGGCACTTGTTATTGCAGGTGCGTAGCCGGTCGAAGAGCGGCTCAGTGAACTCGATGCCCAGGTCTTCGTCGGCCTCCTTCTCGATCGTGATCGTCACGTCGTGATCGCCGGAGCGCACCAGCACCTCGATCTGCTCCTCGGCGATGGCGAAGCGGTAGTCGATTACATCGCGTAACCGCTGACCGCCCACGGCGACGATCACATCGCCGGGCGCGAGCCCGAGTTCCGCGGCAATGCTCCCCGGCGCGACCGCGGCAACGACGCCGCCCTCACCTTTGATCTGCGAAACGTCAGGCTGGTATTCCACAACACCAAACCGCCCCGGCAACCCGGGTGACGGGCATTCCTGAAGGCCTCCTCCTGCCCTGGATTATACCACGCGCTACCGCGCGCCTCACGTCCTGGAGGGGGTACAATCAGGGCGATTGCAAAGATACTGCTGGCAAACCCCGTACGCGCTGCGCGCTACTCAGGATGCGTTCGCGTTCCGACGTTGCACGATACTGCTGGCAAACCCCGTACGCGCTGCGCGCTACTCAGGATGCGTTCGCGTTCCGACGTTGCACAATACTGCTGGCAAACCCCGTT